>PMJE01000509.1 GCA_003157315.1 Myxococcales bacterium
ATCGCCACTCAGCTTGAGCGCCAGCAGGGTCTCGTCCGGGATGTTGAGTCGCACGACCATTGCCAAGTAATCTTGCCACCAGTTTGCCACGACACCCCACTTTTCGACGGTTCTAGCCGGAAAGCCGCGGTTCGGAACCGGTTGCTCCCTCACCGCGGCGAACTCTCGAAAACTCTTCAGAAAACCAGCGCAAGGCCGCGTCGCGCCTGGGTTTTTTCTGAATGAGCTTCGAGCAGTTCAAGTCCCGATGGGGTCACAACGATTCTAGGTACTACGGTCCGGTCAGGTGGGCGTGGGCCTTGGCCAGCATCTCTATGATGGGGATGTTCTGCGGACACTTGGGTTCGCAGTCGGCGCATTCGGTGCATTGGTCGCCGCCGCTGCCGGCCTTGAGCAGGAAGGCGTCGTAGGCAAAGCGAGGGCCCGCCTGATTCTCGAACATGGAGGCTGTGTTGTAGGTCGACAGCACCTCGGGGATGGCAACGCCGGCGGGGCAGGGCAGGCAGTAGCCGCAGGTGGTGCAGGTCACCGGCATGCGCGCGTGGAAGAAGCGCGCCGCCTCGTCGGCCAGCGCGCGGTCGTCGTCATCGAGCGCCACGGGATTGCTGGCGACGCGCAGGTTCTCTTCAAGCTGGCTGGCGGCGTTCATTCCCGAGATGACGCTGACCACGCCGGGTAGATCCCACACCCAGCGCAGGGCCCATTCTGCCGGCGACCAGCGTCGGGGCGAGCGCGCCCAGATGCGTTCCACCGCTGGTGGCACCTTGGCCAGCGCCCCGCCGCGCAGAGCCTCCATGACCACTACCCCCAGCTTGCGGCTTTCGGCGTAGCGCAGACCCTGCAGGCCGGCCTGGTATTCCTGGTCCAGGTAGTTGAGCTGGATCAGGCAGAACTCCCAGTCGAAGCCGTCGACGATGGCGCGGAAGTCGTCAGGCGCGCCATGAAACGAAAAGCCGATGTGCCCGATGCGGCCGTCGGCCCTGGCGCGTTCCAAGGCGGCCAGGCCGCGCAGATTCCTGACCTTGTCCCAGGGCTCGGCGGCCAGGCCGTGCAGCATGTAGAAATCGATCCGGTCCACTGCCAGCTTGGCCAGTTGCTGGTCGATGAAGCGTTGCCAGTCGCTCTCCTGCTCGACCGCCCACACCGGCAGCTTGGTCGCCAACTGCACCTGGTGGCGCCGGCCCTGCAGGGCGCGACCCAGGAATGGCTCACTCTGCTGGCCGTGATAGGGCCATGCCGTGTCGAAGTAGTTCACACCCGCGTCGATGGCCGCGTGCACGAGGCGCGTGGCTGCTTCTTCGTCGATGCGGGCCGGATTGCCAGCTAGGGTGGGCAGACGCATGCACCCGAACCCCAGCGCCGAAATGGGGGTTCCTGGGATCTTGGGAAAACAGCGGTACTGCATGACCGATAGTCTGCCGGCTTCTGTGAGCCCCGGCCACCCTCGTGATCTTTGGCCGACCGGTCACCACGGCTGACCTGCACGAGACACCACGCAAGAAGCGGGCGTAGCGATGCACCCACGCCGCCTCCTCCATCTCATTTCTTGCTGCAAGGCGCGGTTCAGCAGAAGCTGACACGCGCAGGAAGGCATGCGACTCATAACTCTTCGGAGCCGCTCAGAACGCTGCACCACATACTTGTCGGAGGATACACATGCGCCGCCTCTTCCCCTTCATGCTGCTCGCCTTTTCGTCGTTGCCCTTGGGTTCTGGCTGCCATGGCTCGGCGCGGGCAGACTTCGATCTCTCCGGTGGCGAAGGGACTACGGTGTTTGAATCCGAAAAGAACTTCGCGCAGACCACTGTCGACGACCGCTATCGCATTTTCAACAACGGCTGGAACGCCAATGCCTCCGGGGGGCCACACCGCCAGAAGATCTTTGTGAAGCAATCGAACGGCAAACCCATTTTCGGCTGGGTTTGGAAATGGTGGGGAGGAGGGACCGACGTGGCGAGCTACCCCGAGATCCAAGTCGGCCACAGTCCCTGGGTCGGCGAGGTCGCCCCCAATTCCGGATTCCCCTTTCGCGTGGGTTCAAAGAAACTCGTGGTGGACTTCGACGTATCGATGCAAGCGTCAGGCTCGTATGACCTGGCCTTTGAATTCTGGGCTGTGTCGTCACCGGCCGTCACCAAGGTTGGGATAACCCACGAAGTGATGATCTGGCTGGCCGAAAATCGGCTGGGCCCGGCCGGAAATCTGGTTGCGACTGCGACCATTGGTGGCAATCGATTCCGCATCTACTTTTCCAACAACCACGGCGATGCCTCGGGCGCTAGTTCCAACACTTGGACCATCATTTCCCTGGTGGCCGACAAACCCATCCTGCATGGCCCCCTCGACATCGGCGCAATCATCGACTACCTGCTGCACAGCCGTCTGCTCGATGGCAACGTCTACGTTGCCTGTCTGGAGCTTGGGAACGAGGTGGCCTCCGGATCGGGAAAGACTGAGGTCCGAAACTACGCGGTGCGCGTAGAATAGCTGGGCATCCGTCAATCAAGGGTCTTGAAACTTCTGGTGAACCCTCCATCAGGCGCGACGCAGCTTGGTGCAAGAGATGACGCTCGCATCGAGCGTGCGGTCGAGGCATGATGGCAACCATTGACGTGAGGCCGCAAGTCCACTACTAAAGGCCAAGCAGTTCATTCGGGCCTCCTTGACGGGGCTCCCCATCACGCGAAGGACGCGTTCATGAAGACAATCACCGAGTTCTCCGGGATTCTCTTGCGGCAGGCGGCAGAGGCGCAGCAGGCTTTTCGGGCCGCGCATCCCCAAGTCGAGGAAAAGCCGGCCGAGCCTGCGGCCATTGCCGAGCCCGCGGCTGAGGCCGCGCCCGCCGGAGATACGCTGGAAGAACTGGCGGCCGAGCCGCAGGCGGAAGCGGCTTCTGCAGCACAGGATGTCGCCCCAGCCGCGGCCGAAGCGAGTGGCGAACCAGCCAGCGCCCCTGCGCCCGAGCCAGCCGTCGAAACCGCGGCGCCCGACCTGGGCACCGGACCCGAGGCTGAGGCCGTGGCGGAGGCGATGCACATCCAGGGTGATCGCCTGTCGCGCTTGATGGAGGCACTTGCGGTGGCCGGCAAACGCGCGGCCGGGTTGCGCTTGGTGCGCGTGCTGTCGGGCGACAACCCGCCTGCCAATGCCCAGAAGAAGGGAGATTTTTACTATGTGCTCGACCTGATGCCGCGGCCTGAGTCTCGCCACGATGCGGACTCGCGCGGCGATGATCGGCGTGGTCGCGATCGGGATGGCCGCGGCGGCGGCCGAGGCCCGGGCGGTGGCGGTGGACGAGGCCCAGGCGGTCCCGGCGGCGGCGGCCGAGGCCCGGGCGGTGGTCCGGGCGGCGGCCGTGGCCCAGGCGGCTTTGGCAGCAGGGGTGGACGTGCAGGTGGGTTCGATGCCCTCGGCCGCGACGCCGATCTGCCCCGGGGCGATCTGTCCAAGGGAGGCGAAGGCTGGATGTTGACCCGCGCTCCTGACGAGCGACGCGGGGGCAATCGGGGTCCAGTAGATCCAACCCGACGGGAGCAGGGAGGCCCGCCGCCGCGGGGACCACGTTTCGATGGCCGCGGACCCCGGACTCCGGGTGATCGGCCGGCTGGCGATCGTCGTCCGGGCGACCGTCCACCGCGCGGAGATCGGCCGCCGCGTGGAGATCGGCCGGATCGCCCGCGTGGCCCGGCTGGGGGCGAGGGAGTGCGCGCGGCCGGGCCAGGCAGCCAGGCACCCCGTTCACCAGGTCCCAGGCCAGGTGGCGAGCAACGTCCGCACCGGAACGGTGACGACGACCACCGGCGTGGCCAGGGCTGGTCAGCGCCGATGCGCCGCCGTGGTGGATGGGATGAGCCGCTGGTAGTTGAAGCGAATTCGGCGGCCGGCAGCGCGGCTTCACCGCCGCAGCCTGAGCCCGTAGCGGCGGTGCCGGAGATGGCGCCCCCGCCATCCGGCGAGTCGGCCGAGGCCAAGAAGGAATAGTTGCTCGCGGTCGGTTGCTATCGCGCTTCGGCGCAAGCGAGGACAGGCATGCACGACAAGGCACTAGCGATGTTTGGATGCATGGTGGTCGCGTCAGTGACGCTGGCAGCTTCCGCATTGGCCGGTCCAGCGCAGCCACCGGCGAGTGAGGCGCAGCGGGCCGCGCAAATCATCGAAAGGGCGCTACAGAAGCACGGGGCCGATGTGCATCGCTGCTTCGAGAAATCGCTGGCTGACCGACTGGATGTTTCGGGCAAGGTTGAGATCGAGGTGGAGGTTGGACCCGCCGGGCGGGTGACCGCGACCAAGCTCTTGTCGCACGGGCCGGCCGCGCCCAGTGCGCTATCGACCTGCGTGCAGAAGGCAGCCGCGGGCTGGACCATCGAGGGAATCGAGGCTGGTGCCAGGGTAGTGCTTCCGTTCTCGTTTCAACAGCAGGCGAGCCAGTTCGTGGTGCGGGCGGAGGACGTGCCCGATTGCGGGGCTGGCTCTGCTTTGTCGAGCAAGGCCAAGCCGGGCCCGAAACGCGGCGCCCCGTTTACCGTCAAAGTGCTGGCCGACGAGATCAACATGCGCGTGCAGAATATGGCGCTGACCCAGTTGAACATCGGCCCGGCCAGCCGCGTGGCCATGCACCGTCACCCGCGCAGCGCCAAGGTGCTCTAC
>PMJE01000542.1 GCA_003157315.1 Myxococcales bacterium
CCAGCGCCAAGGGTGGATCCACAGCCAGTGGCGGCGCCAGCGCAACGGGCGGCGGATCCAATGTGACAGGAGGAACCACCGGCAGTGGTGGCGCGAAAAGCTCGGGCGGCGTTTGCTCGGGTGCGGATACTCTCTTCGACTTTTCCGGCGGCGATCAAGGTTGGGTGTTCAACACCTACCAGGCCACAGACGCCACCACAGGTGCTGCGGTCAGCCCGTATAACCTCGTGGTAGAGGGAAATCTGTCCGGCGGAGATCTCGATGCTGGTGTTCAGGCCCCAACCCTCGCCGCTGACAGCACGGTCGGCGATCCGCCCGGCTCCCTCAAGGTCGTGGTGACGTTCACCGGCCCCAATCAACAGGTGAACCCCAACATCGACTGGGGCCANNTTCCGTCTGACACCACCAACATCGGCGGAATCATGCTCTTCGCCCAGGACACGACCTATGCCGGTCAGTACGGGGGCATGACCTTCCCGACCGACAACGCCTGGCATACATACACGTTGGACATGACCGGCACCACCAGCGTTAACCCAGCCGAAATTATACAGTTCACAGTCCAATTGGCATCAGCCGGCACGTCTACTGCTCCGTTCGCCCCGACCACGGTGACCGCTTACATCGACAACATCACGGTCAGCGGCAACGCCGGAGGTGGAGGTTGTGGCGGCTCGACGACGCCCGCGAGCGGCGGGGCGGGCGGGTCCAAGACGACCGCCAGCGGCGGCGGCGTTGGGACCAGCACTGGCGGGAGCGGAACGGGCGGCGTCCTCGCGGGCGGTACAACGGGGACCGGCGGGGCTGCCGGCTCTGGCGGCACAACGGGCAGCGGTGGGGCTACCGGCTCTGGCGGCAGCAACGGCAGCCTGCCCGCGCTCACCGTCAACGGAACCAAGTTGCAAGACCCGTCCGGCAAGACCATCGTCCTGCGCGGATCGGCATTGATCGACATTGGCGCGCTCTACACCTACGGCGGCCATAGTGCTGCGGGAATCACCGCCCGAATGGACAAGCTAGCTGCCGCCGGCGTGCAGGGCCACGTGGTGCGCCTGCCGGTGTACCCCAAGATCGACTACAACGCTGGATACCCAACTTGCTCCCCCTTGCCCTACCCGGTTGGAAGCGGCCCGAGTGCGAGCTGCACCCCCGCCACTCCGATGACGGCAAGCGACTACGTCAGCAAGTTGCTCAAGCCCGCGGTCGACTACGCCACCAGCAAGAACCTGTACGTCATCATCGATTACCATCAGATCGACAATGCCACCACGGGTACCTCGGCGGCCGATGCGACGACATTCTGGACCGATATCGCTCCGCAATTCGCGAACTACGCCAACGTCATCTACGAACCCTTCAACGAACCCATCGACGGCTCAGCGTCGTGGGCGACTTTGAAGCCCGTCGTGCAAGGATGGATCAATACCATTCGCGCGGGAGCGCCCAACAACATCATCATCGTTCCATCCACGAGCTACGACCAACACCCAGGCGACGCAGCCAGCAATCCGCCGGACGGAGCCAACTTGATGTACACCGCCCACATCTATCCGGGTAATTGGAAGACGAATTTCCAGAGCCAAGTGACCACTGCCGTGGCAAAAGCGCCGGTGTTCATCACAGAGTGGGGGTACGCACTGAATAGCAGCGACTCCACGATCGGCACATCGAGTGCAACCTGGGGAACGGACTTCGAGACTCTCGTCGACAGCAACGGTGCTAGCTGGACGGCCTGGGTCACCGACAACAGCTGGACGCCGAGTATCTTCTCGGACAGCGGACTCACGCAGCTCACCGATTTCGGCACCCTGGTGAAGAACTGGCTTGCCGCCAAAGCAACTAGCGACTGGGTTCAATGACGCGCCGCTTTGTTGCGCTGCAAAGGAAACCAACCTGAGGGATCCCCGCATTTCGGATTGGCAAGTGCTTAATATTGTCATGGATTGAAAGGCCATTGGGGATGTCATTGGTGCAAGTTATCCACAGGGGGGTTGGTGTACACCTGGCCCATGAACGAAAACACGATTGTCGCAGGGCCCAAATGGCGCAAACCTTTGGCAAAGAGTCGGTTGCGCCCATCGCGGGAGGGCCAGTAGACGGGCCAGCAACGGATCTTTCTCGTCCATGGTCTCGTCGGCAACCACGGTCACTTCGCCGTCTCCGGGCGCGGTCACGAGGGTGATGATTCCACGCCGTCGCAGGAAGCGCATGCGCTTGCTCGTGCCCTTCACCACCTGGTCGATATCCTGCTGACTCGGCCCCGGCGCCGGGTGAAACATCTGGCCTTTCCCGTCGACGTCCGGCGCATAGACGCCATCCAGAAGAAGTGCATGAACGTGCGGGTTGCACCGGAGGTCGCTGGAGGCGCGCTGAATGACCGCGACGGCACCGCACTGCCCGCCGGGCAAACCACGCTCGGCCTGGCGCTCGCGGTGCCCAGGATATCCCTGCTTGCATGGCCGGCTCGAGCGCCCGTCTCAAAGGCTTCGATCACGTATCCATGAAGGTCCTGCAGGTGGTCCTTCAACGCGCGCCAGAGCGCGCTATGACCGTGGCCGATGAAGATGACCGGCCGTAGCTGTTCCTCCTCGTTGGGGGCAGGCAGTTCTTGCGAGTCGGCTAGATTGCTCTCGAAAACCGCAAACAGCGCGATCATTGGTCGATCTTTCGCCCTGATACTCACGTGCGTCTGCCATCCCCAACTCTTCACGTTCGTCTCTGGGTGCCTTTGGTAAGCGCCGCGGGTGTATAATTCGAAGCCGATCTTGCTTGGGTAGTGGTCCAAGCCCAGCCGTGCGCAACGGCAGCAGACGCGGTAGTGCGCGAGAAACTCATCGATGGTGTCGTACGACCAGTCCTCCTCCGCATCCGCTGCCATCAGACTCATATCAACCGGTCGGCGCCGCCGTCGCCCGCAAGGACATGGGAGAACAACTGGGCGTGACTCCTGCGCGTTCGTTGATGACGCAAAGGCCGTTGTCAGGCATTCTTGATCAATTGGTGACGCACAAAGAGACACGCTCGTTCTTCCAATGCCGAATTGTTCCCAAAGAGAGGAGTTGCGAAATGTCAGAAACCCCCACCAAGCACCGCGGCTTTCTCTGTGCACTAACGTTGGCATACAGTCTGCCACTTTTGGCTACGGCCAGCAGCTACGCTCTGACCGCCGTGGATGGTGTCCCTGGCGCAAGAGGTCCGCGAGGCCCCAATGGTTTTGATGACATTGGCTCGGCCGTCGTTCTCGAACGTGCGAAGCGCCGCAAGGTGTGGCAAGTGACTGCCGCACGGCCAACCGTTGCTCCCGCGGCTCAGAACGACACCTCAGGGGACGTGGACAAGACCGGAGATGACAACAATGGCACACAACAAGGTGCTGCCCTGCCTGGGCAACAGCCAGCAGCGCCTCTTCCGGCTTCACCGCCCCTGAGCAATCCGGGAAACCCATCCCAAGCAGCGAACACCTTCGAGACAAGGCGCACTCTTGCCAGGGCGTGCGACAGTGGCGAAGCACCTGAGTGCTACGTCCTTGGCGTCCTGGAACAGAAGTCTGGCAATCTCGCCGAGGCGAAACGCCTCTTCGCAAAGGCGTGCGACGGCGGCGACATGGGTGGGTGCAATAATCTCGGGTTTCTCGAAAAACAGTCTGGCAACCTCGCGACCGCGAAGCGTCTCTACGTTAAGGCATGCGTCGGCCACGACATGCACGCATGCACCAACCTTGGTGCTTTGGAAAAACAGGCGGGCAACCTCGCCGAGGCCAGGCGTCTCTTCGCGCAGGCGTGCAACGGTGGCGAGGCGCTTGCGTGCAGCGGGCTCAACGCACTTAAGGGGAAAGCACAAGCCCGGGAACAGCAACTCCGCCAAGCAGAGAACGAGGAGGATACTGAGCCATACGAGAGCGTCGAGAGGCCAGAGCATGGCCATCTTGGCCTCGTCCTGAATCTGATGAAAGATAGTAAAGGTAAAGGTGGTGGATACGAGCTCGGGTTTCGTGTCGGCTGGCGGCCGCTACCCTCCGCTGAGATCGGAGTTCTGGTGGCCGCGTGGGGAAGTGGCTGGACTGTTGATGCCATTCCTATCTTGCTCCAGTTCAATGGCATCGTCCCCGTCACCCCGATCCTGAGTTTCTTCGGCGGAGGCCAACTTGGCCTGCTTCACTACCGTCTTGATACATCTGGCATGGGTGACCGTGGTAGGGTGGGATTGGATGCCTTTGCATATGGCCTCCAGGCTGGCGCAAGTGTGCGGCTGACTTCGAACTTTTCCTTCCGGTTGGAGTTGGCATGGCTTCACCACAATGAGGCCAGCACGACCCTCAGCTCTTCGTTTTCAACAGATACCTACAGCATGGAAGCGAGCAACTTCTTTCATGCCAACGTCGCGTTCTGTCTCACGTTCTGACTTGGGTGCCTAATCCTTTCGCAAAAAATCTCAAAAGACCTCACCAAGGTTGACCTTCTTCTCGTGAGATCCGCTACAGGAAAAGACCTCACCAAAGGAAAAGACCTCACCAAGGTTGACCTTCTTCTCGTGAGATCCGCTACAGCCGACCACGATGTTGTGGGCCGGCGTCCGAAAAGACCTCACGGCTGCCA
>PMJE01000320.1 GCA_003157315.1 Myxococcales bacterium
GTGTCAAGCTCCCCCTCCACGCGCAGCACGCGCCGGCTGAGTTCGCCCAGTTCTTGGGTGCGGGCAGCCAGTTCACCCTCGGCACGCGCAGCCCGGGCCGAGTTCTGGTCCGCTTCTGCGCGGTGACGCTCGGCCATCTCGGTCTTCTCGTCCAGGTGTCGGCGATCCATCTCGGCGACTGCGTTGTGGTGCTCCTCGTCGCGCGCCTGCAACTCGGCGCGGCGCCGTTCGTCAGCCGCGGTCAACTCAGCCGCCTGGCGTGCGGCGGCTTCTTCCAGGTCATGCTGGCGCCGCGCCTCGGCGGCAGTCAATTCATCTTCCGACCGGCGACGCAAGGCCTGGATCTCATTCTTGTGGTCGCGCTCCTTGCCTTCCAAAGCTGCTTCATGGGCCTGCCGCTCGGCCACCAGCTGGGCGGAGGACTCTTCCTTGAGTGAAGCGATGGCCTTTTCCTGCTCGCGCCGCAGCCGCGTCAGCTCGACGTCGTGGCGGTCTTCCAAAGCCGCGACCTCGTCGGCCGCACGCCGCTGCTGAGATTCCAACTCCGCCGCGTGGTCCATCTCCATGCGCGCCTTCTCGGCCCGCGCCTGCTCCTCGCGCGCCGCCTCGGCGGCTTGGCGCTCATTGGTCATCTGCACGATCTCAGCCCGGTGTACCTGCTCCATGTCCGAGACGTGGTTCTCCAGATCCTGTCGGATCTTCTCCACCTCGGCACGCGACCTGTCCTCGGCGGTTGCGAGTCGCTTGCGCAAAGACTCGAGCTCGTCCTGCGCCTTGGCCAGCTCGATGTGGTTGTCGTCGAGTCGCACCTTGAGCGCACGCTCGCGCTCGACGGCTCGATCCTTGTCCTGGGCCAAAGCAGTCACGCGCTCGCTGGAGTAGACTAGGCTCTTCTCCATCGCGAGCATCTTCTCCTCGAGGTCGCGCCGTGCGCGCTCGTGCTCGCGAATGCGATCCTTGTGGTCAAGCATTTGGCGCTCTCGGGCGTCGAGCGCGTCCCGCAGGTCAAGCAGATCCTTNNGGTCTCGCGCAGACCGAGCAGATCCCTTTCCTTGTGGAAAGGCTGCGCCTGCAGGCGCCCATTCAACTCATCCAGCTCACTCTGCAGGCGGCGCTTGTCATTCTCCAGCGTGTGGATGCGCTCCTGCAGTTCGGCCAGCAAACCCTCAGGGGCGTCGCCCACCGCAAGGGTTTCCACCGATGTGGCATTCACCGCGTCCGGCTCGGGCGGTGGACCTGCTTCGTCAACCGGCTCGCGCAGCACGCCGGGCGGGATGTCGAGCTGCGCCTCAGGGGGAAGTGGCGCTTCCTCAGCCGCGGCGACCGGGGGCACCATTCCCGGCATAGCGCGCACGGTTGCAGACCCTGCAGGCTGGGGCGCTTCGGTGGCCGGCGCAAACAGATCGGCCAGAAGACTTACCGGCGCCGCAAATGTGGCCACTTGTTCATCCCAGGGGTTGGTCTCCGCGCTGAGCGGGTCGGGCAGGGAAGGCGATGGCGCGCTTACCGTGGGCTGCTCGTGAATCTCGAGCGCATCAAAAGCCGCCTGGGCTTCTTGGTCGAAGACCGCGTCCAGGCCGTGTCCCAGTGCGGACGAGTCGCTCGCCTCTGCCTCCATTTCCACCACCGCGCTTCGGTTGAGCGCAGTGGGTGTGACCGGGGCCGGGGGCGGGGAGGGAAGATTAGACTCGTCGACGATGTCATCCGCCTCGATGGCTATTTCCGAAGAGAGCAGGTCGGAAATCTCCTCAGGCGCAGCCGTGGCCGGTGCGCCCAACCCCACCAGCTTGTCGACCTTGCGGCAAAGCTCGTCAGCATCGAAAGGCTTGAAGACGTACTCGTCGGCGCGCAGCTTGAAAGTCTTGTGNNATGAGAACCGGGAGGTTCTTCCGGCCCCATTCCACTGCCTCGTCGCCGTTGTTGATGTTCGTGATTGCGAAGCCGTAGGGCGCCAGCGTTGCCGACAGTGTCTGCAGGGCGGTTGCGTCCGGCTCTACGCACAAAAGCGTTCTCGTCGCCATTAGACCGTGACGTTACTACGGATGTGCCTCCAGTACCAAGCTAGAGCCACTGTATCGAGACGCAATGAGCCGCGTGGGGAGTGGAAGGCCGGTGGCCGAACCGGAGCCGACGGCCGGGGCTTTGCCCAATGATTCCCTCTTGCCCAACAATTCGGCGGGCTGCCCAATAATTCGCGGCGCGGCGAGAAGTTGACGCTGTTCACGTCCGGTTCGATCATCTCTGGCCATGGCGCCAGACGACCCCGATTGGTCTATTTGGTCAAAAGTTGACGCCGTCGCACTTGAGGACGCCATCGCCCTATCGCTCGACATAGGGCCAGGAGGATCGCGCCATCAAATTGCCAAGGCAGGGCAGAGCCTATACCGGCCGTCAGAACCAGAGCGCGATCATTACCATGAACGGCTTACCCTGAGCCTGTCTCATCTGGGGCGGGACCTTCCCCTCGCTGGACCTCGTCTGCCCCCTGAGATGCCTCCCGAGCGCAACGAGATTAGGCTCAGGGACTTCGCCGAGTTTGCGTCGAAGATGGATTGGGATCTCGCGGATCGGTTTCCATGGAAGACGATTTCCTATGTCGACGAAAGGGGAAATGAGGTCACGCTTGTCAACGTCGATGGCAAGCAGATGGTGAGGACGCCGGCCGGTGGGTACATCACCCAAGAGAAGTGGAAGGAAATGACCACGCCGTTTCGCGAGCCTGTGCCTCCGGAGATCGTCATTGCATCCAGCATACAGGAAGCTAGATCCTCAAATGTCCCGGTGGTCCGACTTGTTCCAACGTCGCAGCCCAAACCAGACTGGGAGACATGGGGAAACGTTCCAGAAGCCAGCATCATCCAGGTCGTAGCCATTTCATGCAACATCGAACCTGGGGCGATCCAACCCGGAGAACTTGGGGAGAAACCTTCTTCGGAATTGCACCAGTATTGGAAGCGTCTCACGATCGCCAGCGCAAACGCTGTCAGCGGAACGCTCAAATGCGTTCGCACGAATCCAGGAACGCGGCTGCTGCCGCCGTGTATTTTCGACGATGTCAGCCTAGTCGAATTTGCTGCGTGGGCCCAGGGCTTGCCCTATCCGTGGGAACTACCGAAAGAGTTTCCGAGGCCATTGCAGGTGGTGGAAGCCTCCACAGCAGAGAAGGAAGCGGATCAAGAAGCGCCGTCGCGATGGCCTTGGGGGTCCTATGAAACGAAGCTGCTCATTGAACTTGCCGAGGCCGCTAGGCACTTCTGGACGGAGTACAAACCCGGTCTACCAGCTACGGCCCCGACCAATGACGAGGTTCGGGATTGGTTGATGAGGCGCGGGGTGCCGCAGCGAAAAGCGGAGGTCATGGCACAAATCCTTCGAGCCGATGATCTGCCACCTGGGCCGCACGTGAATAAATAGATCGCGGGGTGGTTCGCGGGACCGCGACCCTTAGAAAACAAGGGTGATCTGTGCATGGGCGCGAACCTCTGCAGGGGTGGAGCGCGAACCTTCGCGCGTAGCATCTGTTGCAGCTTCGTCCTAGAACGAAAAACGGCGGCCTGCTGAAACAGGTCGCCGTCTTGAGGTTCCCGGAGGAACCGCGTTCTTCACCGAACTCGGACATCCTGCCAGATCGGCCGCCTCGAAGCAATACCCGGTTGGGACGGGTATTGCGCAAGGAGTCTTGCCATGTCCCAAATCCGGCAAGGGCGAAGCTCTATCACGCCGTCCGAGCGCAAGCTTCGGAGATGGTGGATAGAAGCCGTCCTGGCATAGGCCAACGACCGCCCCGGAGAGGCCAAGACTACTTCTTGGCCTCTCCCCTGGGCGGCGTGTCCCACCAAGCGCTCTTGCAACTCGGGCACAACCTCGGCCTGGACGTTTCGCCCTTCTTCCCCGGCGGAGCGTTGCGCGATGCTCTAGCAACCCACTCATGGCCGCAGCGCTCACAGCGGTATCCCGGCACCTTGATCTGAATCTCAGCCATAAGCGTCATGATACTCTATTCGGGTACCTTTGCCAAGTATCTTTTTCTGGTATTTCTTTGCAAGTATTCCTTGACAACGATACTTAGCTAAGTAATACTAGGCTCATGACAACGAACCACGAAACGGACCTTCGACAAGAACGCGGACGCATCCTTTCCCAGAGCAAGGGGATCAAGCACATCGCCGGCCAGACATGGCTGGTTCCTTCCCAAACGCAGCCAACCGGCGGCTACGTCGTGAACACCGCCGAGAAGACCTGCACCTGCCCCGACTACGAGCTTCGTCGCTGCCGCTGCAAACATCAATACGCCGTCGCGTTCGTCCAGACCGTCGAGAACCACGCAGACGGCACGCAGACCGTCACCGCATCCATGAGTTACAGCCGCACCACTCATCAGCAAGACTGGTCGGCCTACAACGAGGCGCAGACCAGCGAGAAAAGCACCGTCCAGGCGCTTCTGCGCGGCCTATGCGACGGCGTCCAGACCCCTGCCCACGCCGGTCGCGGTCCCAAGCCCATTCCGCTTTCCGACGTGCTCTTCGCCATGACCATGAAGACCTACAGCATGATGTCCGCCCGGCGCGCGACCACGGACATCGAAGCATCAGCCGAAGCCGGCAACATGACCCGCGCTCCGCACTACAACAGCACCTTGGCTGCCTTCTCCAAGCCCGAGATGACCAAGCTCTTGACCGCCCTCATCGAACGAAGCGCGTCGCCCCTGGCCGGTATCGAGTCGAGCTTCGCGGTGGACTCGACCGGGTTCGGAACCTGCGTCTATCACCGCTGGTACGACGAGAAGTATGGCCGCCCGATGAAGAAGGCCACTTGGTTGAAGGCCCATGCTTGCGTCGGGACCGTCACCGGCATCATCGCGTCGGTCAAGGTGACCAGTAGCGAAGGCGCCGATTGCCCGCAGCTTCCCGCCCTTGTGAACGCCACCAAGGCCAGCTTTCAGCTTGCCGAAGTCTCGGCCGACAAGGCGTACTTGGCAAACGACAATCTGACCGCCATCGAAGCCGCTGGCGCCGCTCCCTTCATCCCGTTCAAGCTGAACAGCCAGCAAGACGGCTCGCCCGCGTGGCGCAAGATGCACGCNNCTCGCCCGCGTGGCGCAAGATGCATGCGGTCTTCGTGCTCAAGCAAGAAGAGTTCTTGGCCGCCTACTCGAAGCGGAACAACGTCGAGTCGACATTCTCGTCAGTCAAGCGGAAGTTTGGAGGCTCCGTGCGGTCGAAGCAGTTCACCGCGCAGGTCAACGAGATCCTGTGCAAGGTGCTCTGCTACAACCTGGCCTGCCTGGTTC
>PMJE01000083.1 GCA_003157315.1 Myxococcales bacterium
GTGGATGAGCCATGACGCAAGCCCCACGACAATACACAGCACTAGTTACCGGCGGGGCAAGGGGGATCGGCCGGGCTATCGTCGAAGAGCTGCAAGCCAGCGGAGTGAGCGTTCTCTCGCCACCGAGACGGGAGCTGGATCTAGCCGCTGTGCAGTCGGTAGAGAGTTGGCTGCGGAGTCATCGTGACGAGAAAGTCGACATCCTGGTCAACAATGCCGGTACCAACGTGCTCAATGCGGTCACTGACATCGACCTGGCAACCTGGGAAGCGATGGCTCAGGTCAATCTCCGGGCGGTGTTGCGCCTGGTTCAGATATTTGCTCCAGGCATGGTTGCCCGGGGCTGGGGGAGGATCCTCAATCTCTCCAGCATCTTCAGCCTGGTGACCAAAGAGCGCCGGGCCGCCTATTCGATGACCAAGGCAGCGCTGAACGCCCTGACCCGAAGCGCTGCGGTCGAGTACGGTCCCGGCGGCGTGTTGGTGAATGCGCTGGCCCCAGGCTATGTCGATACTGACCTGACACGGCAGAATAATAGCCCCGAGGCCTTGGCGCAGATCTGTGGGTCGATTCCACTTCGACGAATGGCTAGCGTGGCGGAGCTGGCAAAGATTGCCGGGTTCTTGGTGTCGGAGGCCAACTCGTACCTGACGGGTCAGGTGGTGGTTGTGGATGGCGGCTTCACTTGCCTTTGAGGACGTGGACGTGATTATCCAAAGCAAGTCGCATCCCTACTCAGTCGAAACGTTCGAGGACCTCGCATCCACGCTAGCCGCAACTTCACTTCCCGAGCGCTCGCATTGGTTGGTTGATCAAGTCCTTTTGCACCTCCACCCGGCAGCGTTTCGCGGGCGCCTTCCCGAATTGCGAACGGTGTTGATAGAGGCCACGGAAGAGCGAAAGTCGTACGAGGCAATTGGGCCGGTGTTTCTCGACCTTCTGGGCAAGGGCCTGAAACGTGATGGCAACCTGGTCGTGGTCGGCGGTGGTGTCGTGCAGGACATAGGCTGCTTCATAGCGACCGTGCTGGCGCGAGGCATTCGTTGGGAGCTAGTTCCAACCACGCTGCTGGCCCAGGCCGATTCATGTATTGGCAGCAAGAGTTCCATCAATATCGGTTCCTTCAAGAATCAAATTGGCACCTTCTACCCACCGCATCGAGTTCTCCTCTGTCCCGCGGCACTCCGATCGTTGCCCTGGGACGAGATGCGGTCGGGAGTTGGCGAGATCATCAAGTTCCAGCTCCTGACGGGCGAATCCGAGTTCCGCGAACTGATGCGCGATCTGGCTGATCTATCCGGCCAGCCACAGGCCATCGCCAAATGGATTCATCGCTCCCTTGAGATCAAGCAAGGCTACATCGAGGAAGATGAGCTTGATCGCGGGCGACGCAATTTGCTCAACTACGGGCATACCTTCGGGCATGCCTACGAATCAGCAACCCACTACGGGATCCCGCACGGAATCGCGGTGGTTCTTGGGATGCTCACCGCAACCTACGTTTCGACCCAGATGAGCATGACTGACCGTGCACATTTCGACGATGTGCGCGCACAACTACTCCCCTGGTGTCAGCCGTACGGGGATCTACTGGCAAAGGTGAACCTCGACGAAGTGATTCGTGCCATGCGGCGCGACAAGAAGAACACGGTTGACGGGGTAAATTGCATTCTGACGTATGGATTTGGCAAGATGGAGAAGCGTCGGGTCGACATCGACAAGGTAGTTGCTCCATGCCTTCAAGCTTTCATCGCGAACGAATTGCACTGAGGCCCGCCTGATACAGGGTGCGGGCCACAAGGAGAGGACTTTCTATGAATCCACTAGAGAGACGGATGGTCGAGCAGCTAAGAGAACTTCGCGAGAACCACCACGTGGTCGGCGTCAAGGCCGAGTTTGAGGCTGAGGGCACCAGGTTGGAAGAGGCACTTCGTCTGAAGGAAGTTGTCACCAAGGCCGGCCTGGATTTCACAATAAAGATCGGCGGCTGCGAGGCACTAAAGGATTTCTACGATGCCCGCGCGATTGGGGTCACCTGCATCGTCGGCCCGATGATCGAGTCAGCCTATGCCTTGAAGAAATACCTGGCGTCAGCCAGGATCGCCTATCCGAAGGACGAGGTGGATTCGGTCAAGTTCCTTGTCAATATCGAGACAATCACCGCCTGCAACAACATCGACGAGCTGCTGAACAAGTACGATATTACCGGGCTATCCGGGATCGTCATCGGGCGTGTGGATCTGACGGGTTCGCTAGGCCTGGTACGCGAAAATGTCAACGACCAGCAAATCTTCGAGATCGCATCGAAGGTGGTGGCCGCGGCTCGTGCCAAGGGTTTGGAAGTTGTCGTGGGTGGCGGGGTTTCCAAAGAGACGATTCCATTCCTCAAACGTTTTCCTGCCGGTTCAATCGCGCGCTACGAAACCCGCAAGGTGATCTTTGGCTGTCCGGCTGCCTTGCAGGACGGATACGACGTGGGAATTCTCAAGGCGGTCGGCTTCGAGCTGATGTGGCTGAAGAACAAGCGCAGCTTCTACGGTCTCATCTTCAAGGAAGACGAGATCCGGATCGAGATGCTGGAGAAACGCTACAAAAGGCTGATCGAAGAGGCGGGTGGGAGCGCTGGCTGACCACGCGGGCATGCCCGAACCGCCTGCTTCAAGCGACGGCATCTCTGTGAAAAGCGATGGTACGGGCAATGGCGGGTGGCAGCGAGATCCAAGGCACGAGCCCCAATTCCCGGCTGGCCCGCTCCGTGCTCGGCACATATCGCTCAGGGGCCTTGCTTAGGTCCGGCTTGCCCCTGACGATCATCGCTACCTCAGGACCGCAACTCGCGGCAACCAAATGTGCCAATTCCGCAATTGAGACGCCTTCCTCAGACCCGACATTGTAGCTCCGGCCGTTGTGCCCGCGAAACAAGATCGTCAATAGCCAGATCGTCAGGTCGGCAGCGTAAATATAGGAGCGATTGGGCGTGCCATCGCCTTGAACAACAATCGGTCCGCCCTTCAGCCCGTCCCTGATGAAGTTGCCGATGGCAAAGTGAATGTCCAGAGGCAAATGCGGCCCTACGAATGCGAAACACCGGGCGATCTTGGCTTCAATCCCGTGCTGCCTCGAAAACAACGTACAAAGGGTTTCAGCCGCCCGCTTTCCCTCCCCATAGGCAGAGCGCGAATCAATCGGGTCGGGCGCGCCCGCGTAGTCCTCGGGGACGCGGGCCATCTCAGGGGGCTGTCTGCCATAGACCGCGCCCGAACTAGTCAGCAAGAACTTCCCCGCACCACAATGGCAAGCGAATTCCAAAGTGCGCCGGGTCCCGTCCAGGATCGTATCGAACATGGTCAGCGGGTCCTCAGCGTTCAGCCTCGCGCTGGACTCTGTGGCCGCGTGGATGATGTGCGAAAAGCCGCCCTTCGGAAACTCAAAAGAGCGCACGTCACCCGGGTGAAACTGGATAGCCGGATGGCCAGCCACCCGAGGAGCCTTCTCCCGAAATGCGTCGGGATTTCGCGACAACACCAGAGCAGAAAGGCCTAAACTAAGCCGATCATTCGCCCAGAGCAAACTTTCCAGCAGCCAGCGCCCGAAAAACCCAGTACCGCCAGTAATGAAAAGACGCTGCCCGCGCAATTCCTCCCACAGATCGCGGGTGCGACCAAGGACGTGCTCCAAGTCTTCCGTCGGCAGCAATTCCATTCACCCAGCCTTCTCCTGGTACAAAATCAATCCGGCCATTTCCGACGAATCATAACACACCCGATCCACTGAAAGCATCTCCCGCCCGGCTAGGCAGCTCCTACTGCCGCCCACCCTTAAATCCAAACGCCCGAATGCGCCCCCGCATCTCCCTGTAAGATTCGCGAAATTTCGCGATCTCAGTTGAAGTTGGCCACAAGACCAATGACATTGCAAGCAGCAGCATTGGACTGATGATGCACGAAATGCTAGCCGCGTCGCCCTGGCGCGGAAAATAGAAATGCTTGGGCAGCATCAGCAGCGCCGCCGTGACACAAAAGACAGAATCCCGCCAGCCCTTTGCAGTCGAGACAAGCCATTCCAAAATCGGTGGCAGCAGCATGATCAACTTATAGTCGTTGGCCACGTTTGGATACGCGAGCATGATCAGCGCGATCGCCAGGAGTTCGCGCCAAGTCTCCCGCAGTACGCAGAGGGACCACAGTGCCAAGATCCCAGCCCAGAGCGTTGCAAGTCGCTCGTACCATTGCACCGTCCGAACCATGTCTAATCGGGGAGCCTGCAGCCAACGTGCCAGAACGCGAAGAGCGTTGAGCCAATCGGTCGAGTAATAGGCTGACAGGTCCCCTAGAACATAGCGTTGCCGAAAAAGTCGCAAGTTCTCCGAAAAGGCGTGCAAGGTGACCGCGACACCACCTTTGAATGTGGCGGCCGAGACGAGTATGCTTGCGGCAAAGACCGATACAGCAACGGCAACGGCGAGAATCTGCCTTCGGCGAATCCAATAGAGGACTGCAGCGAACGGGAATCCTTTAGAAGCGCTCGCCACCGCGAGCAGAAGTCCACCAACCACTTTCCGACGTCGAGAAACCAGTTGAATAGCCGCGTAGGTCAGACACATCGCTAGCGGGTCTAGATTGCCCCGGTCGACTGCGAAGAGCATGGGGTAGTTGCAGACAACTATGAAGAAGGTAAGGGTGATCACGATGGGCCAGCGCGAATCGCCCTTCCAGAGAGCCCGCTGCTCGCGCAGCCACCATATCCAAATCAGCAACACACTGCCGAACGTGACCGCAAAATAGGTGAACAGGAGACTGGGAAGGGTGAACCCCTTGGCAACCCGCAACACTGCGTAGGGAAACGGAAAATAGGTGCTGAAGGTTCGCGTTCCCGGATTGATGTAGGGGTTGGGTGCTTTGGCCTGAAGCCAGGTCACGACAAAATCCCCGTAGCGGTCATTCGGAGCGAACAGGAAGGTACTCCGAGGCCAGACGTAGTGAAAAACGCTAGCGACCAGGCTGTAGTACGCCAGGGCGACGACCCAGCCAATAGAGTACAACAGGCAGAACTTCGCTAGGCGCTGCCATATCAATTCGGCGCGTTGTGGATCCGGCGGCGTATTGGAACTCAGCATGTCCTTCTCTGACGATGCGGCGCTATCCCGTTGTGTCTCCCGCCATCAGCAATCCACAAGTCTATTCGAGATTGACTTTTTCCCTGATGACAACAAATGGCTTCTTGCGCACTTGCGAGTGAATCGCGCCGACATACTCGCCGATAATCCCCAGAAAGAACATCTGGATGCCGGAGAAGAACAAGACGAGGAAGATCACCGCGGCCAGGCCGGGTAGCTGGGCCGGCCACACGAACAGCTTCAGAAGAAAGTAGACGAACGCCCCAAGAAAGCTCAGCCCCGAAAGCAGCAACCCGAGATATGTGCAATAGCGTATCGGCAAATGCGAATGGCTAATCAAGGCGTTGATGGCAAAATCTATGAGGTAACTAATGCGGCTCTTGGAATAGCCGCGCGGACGACTCCTTCGGGCGTACTCTATGCCGATCTGCTTGAACCCGATGAGGGTGATGTAGCCGCGGATATAGGGCTTGTAGTCGTCGATCTTTAGCAGCTCGTCGACCACCTTGCGGTCGACTAGGCGAAACGAGCCGGCATTGAGCGGAAGCTTGTCTCCCGAGAATCCACTAACGATTCTGTAGAAAAGCTTTCGGCAGGACCGCAAGACGAAGTTGTCCTTGGTCTGAGTGCGGATACCGTAGGCCACATCGCAGCCCTCTTCCCATTTCTTGATGAATTCCAGAATCAGCTCGGGCGGATCCTTCAGATTGGCCTCATACGGCACCACCGCATCGCCGGTCGCATGCTGATACCCTATCAATTCAGTCTTGATCGGACCGAAATTGCGCGAATAGCTTACGATCTTCACTCGCTTGTCGTGCGCGGCTATGTTCTTGAGTATCTCCAGGGTGTTGTCGCTGCTGCAGTTGTCCATGAAGATGTGTTCATAGTCATATCTGCCTTGCAGTCTCTGTTCGAAAACCTCCCGGATAGTCTCGTACACCTCCTGAACGGTCAATGCCTCGTTGTAGACACCGGTTATGACCGAGATCTTCTTCATTTGGCCTCGCAAAGGACCGTCTTCATCACTGGTTTTCCGAACTCACGAGCTGCTACGTCCCTTCCATGTCGATAGGCTTGACCTGTGGCTCCATCTCGGTGAAGGGGCGGCCGAAGGCGATCTTGGGGAAGATGGGTGTGGACTCGTCAATCATGACCTGCAACAGCGCCGGGGCCGCCGGATCCCGCCACAAACTGGCCAGTGCGCCGGGAATGTCGGACTCGGCCGTCAGGGTGAAGCCCGGGATGTCGTAGGCAGCCGCTACCTTGGCGAAGTCCGGGGCGCTGTAGCCCCAAAGCGTGGACTGGAAGCGCGACTCGAAGTAGCTTTGCTGGAACTGGCGGACCATGCCATGGCAATGGTTGTTCATGACCACCATCTTGATGGGTAGCCGGTGGTGCGCGATGGTCTGCAGCTCGTGTATGTTGTGCTGGAAGCCGCCGTCGCCTGCGACGACGACCACCTGGCCCGGTGCATGCGCAAAAGCGGCGCCCACAGCCGCGGGCAAGGCAAAGCCCATGGAGCCCATGCCGCCCGAGGTGAGGAAGCGTTGGGCCGGGCCAAGGCGTAGCGACTGTGCTGCCCACATCTGGTGCTGGCCGACATCCACGGCAAAGGCGCAGGCACGGGTTGACGACTGCGACAGCGCCCGCATGAAGGCATTGGGATTGATGCCGGGGCCGCCCTGGGTCTCGGCGGTGTCGGGCCAGCGCTCGCGCAACTCGGCGATCTCGGCGCACCACTGCGCCGAGCGCCCCCGGATTTGTTCGTCCAGCCGCGCCAGCATGCCCGCAAGGAACGGATTGAGATCGGAACAGATTGCGTGGCAGCCGGCTACCCGCTGGTTCATCTCGCCGGGATCAACATCGACGTGAAAGATCGTGCGGCCCTGCTTGAACGCGGACACGTCGGAGCCGGTCTGACGGATGTCGAGCCGGCTGCCGAGCACCAGTAGCCAGTCGCTGCGGCCCATCGCCAGGTTGGCCCAGCGGTTCCCATAGGTCCCGATCATGCCCACGCGCAACGGCTCATCGAACGGCAGGGCGTCCACGCCCATCAGCGAGTTCACCACGGGTACGGACAGCTCGCTGACCAACTTGCGAAAGATATCCGTGGCGTGGGCGCAGCGCACGCCGCCGCCCACGAGCAGCAGGGGCCGTCGCGCACTGTGTAGGGAAACCAGGAGCTGGTCGATGTCCGCCGCGAGCGTCGGGTCGATCGCCGTCGCACCAGCCGGACCCGGCTCAGGCTGTGGCTCGGCCGCGGCGATGTCGGCCCGCTGCACGTCCATCGGAATGTCAACCAGCACTGGCCCGGGCCGCCCGCCGAGTGCCGTGGCGAAAGCACGCGCCAGCATCACGGGCACGGCCTCGGGAGATTCAACCAGGTAGGCGGCCTTGGTGATGGGACGGGCAATGGCCACGATGTCGGTTTCTTGGAAACCCAACTGGCGAACAGCGCGCTGGCCCTTGAGTTCTTGCCGGTTTACCTGTCCGGTGATGAACACAGCCGGCGTCGAGTCGAAGTAGCAACTAGCGATGGCGGTGAGCAGGTTGGTTGCGCCCGGGCCGCTCGTGGCCAGTGCCACACCCGGCACACCGGTCACGCGCGCGTACGCTTCGGCGGCGAAGCCCGCGGCCTGCTCATGGCGCATGCTAATGACCTGCAGTCCTCCCAGGCGACAGCAGGAGTCGAGCAAGTGCGTGATCATCCCGCCGGACACCTCGAACACATGGCTTACGCTCTGTTGGATGAGAAAACGAACAATGTAGTCGGATACCTTCATCGCGTGATTTCGTACTCGGCAAGACAGCCGACCTGACGGCCGGCAGGCTTCATCATGGAGCGGCCCTGTTCTGCCCGGACGGAGGCTTGTCGAAGTTCATACGTTCGCGCTCGATGACCAGGGGACGCCGGCGCACCTGGCTGTGGATGGCCGATAGATACTCACCCAGCACGCCCAGAAAGAAGAGCTGCACCCCACCAAAGAAGAACACTGCCACGATGAGCGTGGGAATTCCAGGCGGCGCGAGCCGGCGGAAGTACACCAGGTTGACTACGGCGGTGAGTACAGCAGCCACGGTACTCAGCAGGGAGATGGTCACGCCGGCCAGCAGGCACAGGCGCATGGGTACGTTGGTGAAGGAGATGAGTCCGTTGAGGCCCTGGTCGAACAGGTGGTACAGGCGGTTTTTCGACACGCCCTTGCGTCGCGCCTTCCAGGTATAGGGCACGCCCTCCCGGCCGAATCCGCAGTTGGCGATGAGCCCGCGGATATATGGGTAGTAGTCCTCGACTTTGCGCAGCTCGTCCGCAATCCGACGGTCGACGAGCTGGAACTCGCCGGCGTCGGGCGGGATGTCGATCTCAGCAAAACGTCGCACCAGGCGGTAGTACAGCCGGCGCGTCGTGCGCATCATCAGGCCTTCCTCGCGGTTGGCCCGGATGCCGTACACCACCTCGCTCCCGGCCTCCCAGCGTCGCACCAGTTCCGGAATCACCTCGGGCGGATCCTGCTGGTCAGCGGCGAAGAAGACCAGGATGGCATCGCCGCTGGCGCTCATCAGGCCATTGAAGTCCGAACGGAACGGCCCGAAGTTGCGCGCATTCAGAATGACCTTGACGTGCTTGTCCTCTGCGGCCAGTTTGCGCAGGATCTTCGGCGTGGCGTCAGTCGACGCGTTGTCGCACAAGATGTGTTCGTAGTCGTAGGCACTCAACTCGCCGGCGAACAGGTTGCGGATCGCGGCGCAGCAGTCCTCGACGTTGTCGGCCTCGTTGTAGCACGGGGTGATGATGCTAATGAGCTTGCGCTGGCTTCCGGCTGGAGACATTGCCTCAATCCTCCGTTGCAGGAATTCTCACGGTTGGGCGTCCCCGGACCCCGTGTTCATGCTGACGCTAAACGCCAGTCAGCGCTCCCCGTCGTTTGATAGTCGGCAATGTCGGCCAGGCACGCCTCGCGCATCGACCCTGCTGTGCGTGCCGCGGAAGCTTGCTGGTAGAAACTGCGGTACCACAGTGCCGTACGTCGCACGGCTTCGCTGACCGACCAGCGCGGTCGCCAGCCCAGCAGGGTGACGGCCTTGTCGATACTCAGGCGCAAGAGCTGTGCCTCGTGAGGCTGTCCGCCCAGGCTTGCGTCCTGCCAGCTACCCGAGCCCCACGCGGCAACGAACAGGTCGACCAGCTCGCCCACGGTGACGACCTCGAGCCCTGACGGGCCAAAGTTCCAGGCATCCGCCAGGCGTGCCCCATCGGGTGCGGTCAGCATACGCGCCGCGAGCAGCAGGTAGCCGCCCAAGGGTTCGAGCACATGCTGCCAAGGACGCAAGGAGCGCGGATTGCGCACCTGCACGGGCTGGCCGCTGCTCAGGCTGCGTGCGGCGTCCGCCATGATGCGGTCCTGCGCCCAGTCGCCGCCGCCNNTCGGTCTCGCGATAGCCCCAGGTGTGCTCCCGATTGTCGTAGCACTTGTCGCTGGTGACCACGATCACGGCGCAGGGTCGGCCAAGCGCGCGCACGGCGTCCAGCACGCTCGCGGTGCCCACCACGTTGACGTCGAACGTCTCGCGCGGCTGCTCATAACTCAGGCGCACCAGGGGCTGTGCCGCCAGGTGCAGCACCACATCAGGGGCGCAGGCGCGCATCGCTTGCGCCAGACGCGCACCGTCGCGGATGTCGGCCTCGTGATGGGCACAAAGCACCTCGCGCACGCCAGCGGCGACGAATGCGCTCGGGTCGGTGGAGGGCGCCAGCGCGTACCCGGTCACGCGCGCACCCAGACGCGAGAGCCAGAGCGAAAGCCACGAGCCCTTGAACCCAGTGTGTCCGGTGACAAATACCGAGCGCTGCGCAAAGGCGGTGGGCAGCTCGCGCAGCGGATCGGTCATCGCCAGACTCTCCAGGGCGGATTGCCGCTCGCCCACAGCTCGTTGAGCTTCTGGTACTCGCGGTAGGTATCCATGGCGTAGAAGAACCCGTCATGCAGGTACGCCATCAACTCGCCCTCGCGGGCCAGTTTCTCCAGCGGCTCACGTTCGAGAATGCAGGA
>PMJE01000566.1 GCA_003157315.1 Myxococcales bacterium
GCGCAAGATGGCGCCCGGCTTGGCTCGCCTTTTTGCCTTCGAGCGCTGGCCGGTTCACGATGCATCTTCGTGGCAAGCGCTGCGCGATTCGGCCGTGCCTCTGCCGAGCGCGCCCGCGGCGATTCTCGCGATGGACCGAGACGCGCGCGCGGTGGACACCGCTCGCCGCAATGCCGAGCGCGCCAAAGTGCAGAGTGATGTTGTTTTTGCCACAGCCGTCTTTGGCGAAGGCGAGATTCCAGCGCAAGCCGGGCTTCTGCTGGTCAATCCGCCCTACGGCCACCGCCTGGGCGACCACGGACAAGCCAACCGTCTGGCGCGCGAGCTGGGAAAGACGGCGGCCGCGCGCTATCGGGGCTGGCGCGCGGGCGTTCTTTGTCCGAATCCGGGGTTCGTCGCGGCGGTGGCGGCAGGAGCGCGGCGGACGCCGAGCAAGACCCACGCGCTTCGCAACGGTGGACTGCGCGTTCATCTAGCCATCTGGCTGCTTTGACTCGCGCATACGGATCCGCTGCGCCGACTTAGTTTCGCGGGCATCGCCTTGCAGTCTCGCGCGCCGGTGGCTAACGTGGGTTCATGAAAAAGTCCCCGCGGCGTCTTGTGCTGGCCTTGCTGGCTGGCGTGGCCTTGCTGGCTGCAGGGTCGTATTTCGCGGTTCACGCAGCACCGCGCCCGGTGGCCTACCTGACCTGGTACGGGCAATCGTGCTTTCTGCTGGAGAGCGCAAGCGGAACCCGCGTGGTGATGGATCCGATCCCCAGCAACATCGGCTACCTGCCGCCCGCTGACCTGCACGCCGATGCGGTCACCGTCAGCCACGAACATCAGGACCACAACAACGTGGCGCTGGTGCGCGGCAAGCCCAGGATTCTGCGCGGGCTGACCCCCGACAAGAAGGGCTGGATGAAAATTGACGAGAAGGTCAAGGACATCTCCATCCGCTCGGTCGGCGTCTATCACGACGACAAGAAGGGCGCCGAGATCGGCCTCAATACCGTGTTCGTGTTTGAAGTGGGGGGAGTGCGCATCGCCCACCTGGGCGACCTCGGCCACACCCTCACTGATCAGCAGATCTCTGACATCGGCTCGGTCGACGTGGTGCTGGTTCCGGTCGGCGGCGTCTGGACGGTGGACGCGCACACGGCCACCGAGGTGGTCGACCAAATTCGCCCGCGCCTGGTGACGGTTCCCATGCACTACCGTACCGATGTCTTGACCATCAAGGAACTGGCCCCGGTCGACGGCTTCCTGGCCGGTCGATCCAATGTGCGACGCGAAACTGGCGCGCGCCTCGCCATCACTGGGCTCCGCTCGCGCCAATCCGCCGAGACCGTGGTACTGCGTTACCAGTAAATCGGAGTAGCGGAGAAGGGGGTGCGGGTGGCGGTGACGGAGGCAGGGTGCGGCGACAGGGCGGGGTAGCGGTTGCCGGGGCAGTGGGCACAGGCCTTGCCGGCTTGGGCCGAAGTTGATGGCGCGTCTGCCGCAACAGCCGTCGGGCTTGCCTGGAACCGAAGCAGCCGGACAAGGTTCCCATACCCTGCATTGCTGCTGCCCTTAGGGGATTAGACAGCAAAACCAAAGAGCGCATTTCGCGAAGGCAACTGGTCCGCAATCGGCAACTCTTTGACATTGCTTGAGGTGACCGATGGGAGGTCGGCTCGGTGCCGTGACGTGTGCCGCCCGCCCGTGCTTGCGAAAAACGCCGTAGGGCGCGAAGCTGCGTCCGAATACAAAGTTCGACGGACACAATGACGATATCGATGGAAGAAGCTATGCAGGCGCACCGGAAAATGGTGGCGGAATTGGCGGCGAAACGCTTAGGTCGGTCGCTCACCCCGAGGGAAATTGAGTGCCTTGGCCGAGTGAATTCCCTGATGATGTTGGAGGCGATAGAAAGAGAAATTCAGAGCTTTTCCCCACAGGGGCTTGAGCACTTCTTGAACGCGCCTGAGATTCCCGCAGACGCGCTTGGCTGCGCCCAGTGCGGGCGAATTCTCGCTCGATTGGACCATTCCGGCGAGGCGTTCGAACCGTCGCCGGAGGTGCTTGTCGTCAGTGGGGCGGTCGCGATACCGAACTTCGGTTGGTTCTGCAGCCAGAAGTGTGGCGATGACTACGAACGGATTCGGGGAACTCGGTTTGCGCGAGATGCCTCGGGTCGGATCTGTTACGATTGATCATGAAGGTGCCGTCGAACAAGGCGTTGAACCCGACCGTCGGCCGCGGACGGCCGCCGGCGGGTTAACGCCAAATCGTTAGCCGGAGTTGCTATGAAAAGGTTCGCTTGGATTGTGTCCTTGATCGCTGTCTCTGGAATCGGCGTGGCGTTCGCCAGCACGTGCCCCGCCCATGTCTGGCTCGGCAAGGAGACCAAAACCAGAGATTCCTTCTTCTTCGGAGCCTCGGGTACTTGCGAGCCTATCGAAGTCTTTTCCATCCAAGTAGGACCAGTGGGTGGAAATGAACCGATCTGCATCGTCCACGCGTCGTCTCCGGCGTCGACTCCTGTGTTGGCGGACGGGTGGAGATACGGTTCTGTTCCAAATGGTTTTGTGGAACGCAAAAAGTGCGAGCCGCTGAAGCCGGGGCAAACCTATCGGATCTCTGTGGTCGGGTCCTGCGTCGGGGAGCGATTCTTCCACGTTGACCGGCTTGGGCATGTGAAGATGAGCACGAGTCTCAAGGGCGAGGAACTTCGCTGTGGTCCGCGAGGCGGTCCGGGGCACTTATAAGGCGTGAACCCGGCTAACTCGCGCCCTGAGACGGACCGGCAAGTGAATCAGGGTGACCGCGCAGCGAAGGGGTCAAGTAGGAAAGACCGCCACCGGCCGGGATGGTTTCGCGCTGACCCTGTCGTTTCGTGCTTGCGCCGGGCTCGGGGACCGTCATCGCTGCTCGACGGCCCGTTTGTGGCCGCAGGGAGGTNNGTCGAGCGCATCCGGCAACACGACCGCGATCTGGCGGCGCAGCTCAGGCGCGCCGGCTCATCGGTGCCGGGCAACATCGCTGAAGGCGCCAGGCGCGTGGGACAGGACCGACTGTACCACTACCGAATCGCGGCTGGCTCTGCCGGGGAAATCCGTTCGCACCTGGCGGTCGCCCTGGC
>PMJE01000148.1 GCA_003157315.1 Myxococcales bacterium
CCACGACAAGCCGGGCAAGTACCCACTGATGTTCAAGGAGTCGCGCGCCCTCATTCTCAACAAGATGGATCTGCAGCCCCACACCAACTTCGACGTGCAGGCCGCCCTGGCCGACGCGCGCGCCATCAACCCCAGCATAGAAATCATCAAGATGTCAGCCTGGAAGGGCGAAGGGTTGCAGGCTTGGTTCGACTGGCTGCTGGCCCGCATCGCAGCCACTCGGCGTGCCTAATATGGATGTGCGCGAAGGCCGCCGCATCCTGGTTCGCGGCGTGGTACAGGGCGTGGGGTTTCGGCCATGGGTGTGGCGTCTGGCGCAGCAAGCAGGGCTGGCCGGCCGGGTCTTCAATGACGGCCAGGGGGTGACCATCGAGGTCTTCGGCGCGCCGGCTGCGCTCGATGGATTCATTGCCGGCCTTGCGCAGCCGCCACCTGCGGCGCGCATTCACAGTCGGCAGATTGAGGCAATTGCCAACCAGGATGATGTTCGCGAATTCATCATCGCGCCGAGCGGGCCCGCGGGCGAGCCGGGCCGTCGCGTGTCGATCCCGCCCGACATCGCCACCTGCACCGACTGTCTGGCCGAGATCGAAGATGCGCACGCCCGTCGCTTTCACTATGCGCTGACCAATTGCACCCAGTGCGGGCCGCGTTTCTCCATTGCGCGCGAGATCCCCTATGACCGGGTTCACACGACTATGGCCTCGTTTGTCATGTGCGCCGATTGCCGGCGCGAGTATGAGAATCCGGCGGACCGGCGCTTTCACGCGCAGCCCATCGCTTGCCCAGCTTGCGGGCCGTTGCTCTTGCTGGTCGACGCTGACGGGGCGGCGCTGGACGTAGCGGATCCGGCGGGACCAGCGGCGCGCCTGCTGGTGCAAGGACAGATTCTGGCAGTCAAAGGCATTGGCGGCTTTCACCTGGCCTGCGACGCGACTTCATCGGCGGCGGTGTGCCGGCTGCGCGAACGCAAGCAGCGCGACGAGAAACCCTTTGCCGTGATGGTGCGCGATCTTGCCGCTGCCGAGGGGTTGGCCGTGCTCGACGACGCGGAACGGGCGTTGCTGACATCGGTCGAGCGACCGATCGTGCTGGTCAGGCGCAAGCCGAATTCCGGCTTGGCGCCCGAGGTGGCGCCGGATAATCCGATGGTCGGCCTTCTGCTCGCCTATTCGCCACTGCACCACCTCTTGCTTGCCCAGGCAGATCGCCCGCTGGTCATGACCTCGGGCAACCTTTCCGAAGAGCCCATCGCGTTCGACGACGCCGACGCGCAGAGCCGGTTGGCCAAGATTGCCGACGCTTGGCTGTTGCACGATCGCCCCATTGAGAACCCTTGCGACGATTCAGTGGGCCGCGTGATCGCGGGCCAGCCGGTCTTGTTCCGCCGGTCACGCGGGTATGTGCCCAGGCCGATCGTCCTCTCGGCGCCGGTCGCGCCGCTGCTGGCTTGCGGGGCGCACCTGAAGAATACCTTCTGCCTGGCGCAGGGCCGCGACGCCTATCTTGGCCCTCACATCGGCGATCTCGACAACCTGGCAACCTTGGCCGCCTATGAGCGCGCGGTGGCGCGCTTGCAGCGTTTCGTCGGCATCGAGCCCGAGATAATCGCCCACGATCTTCACCCCGACTACCAGTCGACCCGGTACGCCTTGGCGCGACCCGAGGCGTGCAAGATCGCTGTGCAGCACCACCACGCGCATGTGGCCGCGGTGATGGCCGAGCACGGCCTTGCAGGTCCAGTTTTCGGCGTGGCCTACGACGGCACCGGGCTGGGCAGCGACGGGACCGCCTGGGGCGGCGAGATCCTGCTGGCCGATTTCGCGGGGTTCGAGCGCCTGGCCACCCTACGCCCGATCCCGCTGGCGGGCGGCGATCTTGCTGTTCAGCAGGTGTGGCGGCTGGCGCTGGCTTTGCTCGACGACGCCTTTGCCGGAGATCCGCCGGTCGATGCCCTGGCACTGTTCAAGCTGATTTCCGCCAGCGAGATCGCGATCTGCCGTCGCATGATTGCCGAGAAACTGAACACGCCGCTCGGCCATGGTGCTGGTCGCTACTTCGACGCCATGGGCGCGATCGGCCTGTGCGCCACGCATTCGCACTTCGAGGGTCAGGTGGCCATGCGCTGGAACTTCGTCGCTGATGCAGGCGAAACCGGCCGCTACGACTTCGCCCTGGACGCGACCGGGCGTCCTTGGCTGATGGATCTGCGACCGATGGTGCGGCAAGCGACCATGGACCTCGTGGCCGGTCGTGCCCCTGCCATGGTGTCGGCCCGCTTCCATAACACCCTGGTGGTAATGACTGCCGAAGTCCTGCGCTTGCTGTGCCAGCAGCATGGCAAGCACCCGGTTGTGTTCACCGGCGGTTGCTTCCAGAATGCACGTCTGACGGAGTCGCTGCTGGCGGCTTTGTCGCCAGAATTTGCCGTGCACCTGCCAGGCCAGGTCCCGCCCGGCGACGGCGGCCTCGCACTGGGCCAGGCAGTGGTGGCTGACGCCATGGCGCGCGGGCTAGCGACGATCCTCGGCAAACCA
>PMJE01000525.1:0-4730 GCA_003157315.1 Myxococcales bacterium
CGATGGCATCGAAGTGTTCCCTGATGGCCAGCCTGCTCGCCGACTGGCCATCGTTGGCGATGCGGACCCTGTAGCCAGAGGCTTCGAGCATGCGGGCGCAGGTCTGGGCGAACGCGCCATCGTCGTCAACCACCAGCACGCGGCCGCGCGACGCGCCCGCGTGCGCAGCGTCCGGACCGGTGGCATCGACCACGAACCGGGAGAAGGATTCGGGCTGGCCCAAGGCTGGCTCGGACAGAAGAAGTTGCAGCTCTTCGCCGTTTTCGCTGCCATCGCGGTCATTGGCGCCTGCGGGAACCTCGTCCAACGGGAAATCGCAACATCTGGTCTGCATGGTGTCTCTCCTGGGATTTGACTTGCTCGGCCCGGCATCTCTCCGTGACACGTTGGTAGAAAGGAGAACCCAGACTCGACTCGGGAGGAGGCAGGCTCGGGGCGCCTGCAACCTATGCCGGAACAAAGCAAGCCCGGGGCCATCCGCAAATCGGCACCTGGCTGCCCATTCCCCGGCTGGACCGTCGGCCAACTGCCACCAGCGGGCAATCTGCGCGTCGGTGCCCTGACAGGCGACATCCACCCACAGCGTTCCGCTCCCATGTCGCCCGGCCGGCACCCGATCTTCCCGCCGCCGCTTCCGCCCGCCGCACATCACCCCGGTGGACCGGTCGCTACCGACCGGAGAGCATCCCTATCTGCGGCTTCTCCGCTTCTCCCGTCTCGATCCTTTCGTATTCTGCAATCACCTGCGCGCCCAGCAACAGCAGTGTGGCGGCCATTTCCAGGCTGAGCAGCACGATGATGGCCGTGGCGAGCGAACCGTACACCACGCTCACCTGCGACAGCGTGCCGAAATACCAGCGCAGCCCATGGCGGATGAATTCCCAAAGCAGGCCCGCCGTGGCGCCGCCGATTAGCGCGTGCCGCACCGACAGCCTGCCTACCGGCATGAAGTAGTAGACCGCTGAGGTGAGCAGAATCTCCACGGTCACACCGCCAAGGTAGATCAGCAAGCGCGAGAAGCCGCTCAGCGACCAGCTATGCCCCAGGATAGCGAGATTCGCGCCGCCTATCGTGACCAGGTCGGCGATCACGAAGGTGCCCACGAACAGCGCCGCGCCGATGAAGAAGATGTAGCCGAACGGCAGCAGCAGCAGGGAAACCAGCAAATGCCGCCTGCGCTTGGCCACGCGGTGCAGGAAGATCACCGAGATCGCGCTCTCCAACACCTTGAAGCCAAGCGAGCTGAAGAACAGCATCGTGATGAGCAGCACCCAGCCGATCACCTCGCGGTGCTGGAGGAACCTCCGCAGCTCCGTCACCACCGCCTTACCTTCGCCCGGCACCACGTATTCCAGTGCCTGGCGCAACGTTGCCAAGAGCACGTCCTGGTCGATCACCCGCGACAGCGCGATAACCATGAGGATGAGCAGCGGCGAGATGGAGAGCAGCGCATAGTACGCGACTGCGCCGGCGAGGAGCAGGCCCTGGTTTGCCTGGAAGGCTTTCAGGACCTGGAGCGCGAAGGCGACTGGGTTTTTGAGGACGTGGACGGTGCGAGGATTGATGATGTTCATGGAGTCTGGATGGCAAGAGGGCGACCCTTCACAGTTTGGGAATCCGCAGGGTCTTGCTGATCATCAGGCTGCCCGAGAGCGCGAACATCAGGACCAGCGGGTGCAGGACCAGGCCCAGCTCGACGGAGCCGAAGTACAGCCCTGCCCCCAACCGGTCGCCCCATGCCGCCACGGCCAGCACCACGACCAGGACCACGCTCGACGGAATGGGCGTGCCCTCGAAGTACTTCACCTTGTCGCCGCCCGCGGACAGAGCCTCGGCAGTCACGTTGAAACGCGCCAACCGGCTGACCCCGCAGCCTACGAAGTAGATCAGCACGGCCCAGTCCCAACCGCCGCACATGCCCGCCGCAAAAGCCAGCGCCGCCGGCGCCACCCCGAACGCGATCACGTCAGCCAGCGAATCCAGCTCACGCCCCAGCAGCGAGTGCGCGTGGCGCCAGCGTGCCACCCGGCCGTCGAGCGAATCGAACACCAGTGCCAGCGGCACCAGCGCGGCCGCCAGGGTGAAGAGGCCTATGCTGGGCGAAACCAGGTAGGTCATGGAAGCGAACACGGAGGCCATTCCGCAAGCGGCATTGGCCAGGGTGAACAAGTCAGCCAGGTGGAACCCGCGGATCATGGAGAAGTGTTGTTGCTGGGCCGCAGGCTCGTTCATGGCGAGAGAAGATACACCTTGGTCGTTTTGATGCCGAGACAGGCTCGCCCATCACAGTTTGATATTGGAAAGTCCGTCCAGAGGAACCCCGTGAGACATCCCCTGGCCAACCCTCATCGCCGCCGAGCCCNNGCCGCAGGGGGCAAGCGCCGCTTTGGGGCGGCAAGGCTGGCCGCACCCGAAGCCAGGTGCGATCAGGTGGGCGAAGCGATCAGGATCCTTTACCCCCTGGTCGGTCATCCAGCGTCGCGAGCTGGCGCGGAGATTCTCGCCCGCGGGGTTGCCGCGCAGCTCGCCCAGCCAGCGGCGGCCCGCCTCGGCCAGCAGCGCGGCGCCGGCGGCCTCAGCGGTCGTCACGGCACGCTCCAGGGCGAGCACAGCTAGGGCAGGCGATGGCGATGGTTCCAGCCAACAGATGCCGGCCTCCAGCAGGGCGCCCATGGCGACGCCGGTCTGGTGCACAGCCCGGGCCAGGCTGCGCGCGTGCCGGCGCGCCTGCCGCAGGTGCGGGGCGCGCTCGTCCACCGGCAGTTTCTCGGCCATGGCCAGTGCCACGCGGCCCGAGATCCAAGCGTACTCGATTAGGATGCCATTGATCTTGAGCAGCGCGGAGCCGGCAAGCCGGCGCTGTTCGGCCGTCAGGGCGTCCCTGGCCTGCTCGGGACGTTCGCGGTACAGCGCCTGCTCGCAGCGCGCGTACAGGTGGAAGAAGTGCTGCACGTGGTATAGGTCGCGCGGCCAGGAATCCAGCACGCCCTCTATCTCGCGCGCGGCGCGCTCGGGATCGTCGCGGACTAGCCAGACCATGGACTGGTAGGTGCGCAGGTTGGTGGCCAGGTAGCGGTCGCCGGTGCGATCGGCGTCCGCGGTGTAGCGATCGAAACATTCGCCCAGCTCGCGCAGCCGGCCCGACAGGCGCAGCGAGAAGCACGCGAAGGAGCGCGTGGTGGCCAGCTCCCAACTCACGTTCAGACAATGGCTGAGCAGGTACTGCTCGATCGCGATGAGCTCGGTCGCCACCGCGTCCCACTCGCCCGCGAAGTAGCGCACCATGGTCTTGCCCAGTCGTGCCAACCCGATGGTTGCGGCGTCCGAGGATCGGCGGGCCAACACCTCGGCCTGCGCCGCCAGGCGAACGGCCCAGCGCTGGTGCGAGCTGCCTAGCGCCGCCAGTTGTGCGGCCAGCACGCTCAGTCCCTGCGCCACCCGCCGAATATCCCCAGCCTTGAGTGCCAGCAGGACAAAGCGCAGCAGGAAATCGTCGGCGCGCAGGGTGTCCACCACGCCCAGACCGATGTTCACCGACCACAGCACGTCGAGCAGGTGGGCCTGCTCGGCCGGGATGCTGGCGGACGGACGTTCCTCGAACTTGATTCCGCGCACGCGCAGCCACAGCAGGCGCCAGGTCACCGCCAAGAGGGCGAGCCGCGGACCGCGCGCCAGGTGCAGCCCGTCCTGGTCCAGCACCTCACCTACGATCTCGAGCCCGCGCACGATATGGCCTCCGCGCAAGAGCTGCTCGGCCGCCAGGTGGTGCAAGCGCAGCGCCAGTTCAGGCCCACTCAGCGCGGCGGCCTGCTCGAACGCCTCTGCTGCCAGCAAAGGCAGCCCGTTGCAGGCCTGGCAGTCACCCAGCGCGTGCAGAAGTTCGCGTCTCGCCCCATCATCCGACTCCAACGCCGCCGCGGTTTGGTATAGCTGCGCGGCGCGATCGAAGGCCAACTTGGTGCGTGCCTGGATCGCCGCCTCGCGCGCGTAGTACTTGGCGCGCTCATGGTCGTCCGCCTCCAGCCAGTAGCGGGCCAGCATGTCGGTGCGCTCACGGCCCCATCTTTCCATGGCGTGCGCAATGCCGGTGCGCAGCCGGCGCAACACCGCCGCGTCCAGGCTGCCCAACACCGCCTCGCCGATGCGGTCGTGGTACGGCTCGACCACGTCCGATCCCTGTCCGCCAGTGCGCCGGATCAGACGCGCCTGCGCCAGAGCCGAGATGCCACGCTCCCAATCCTCGCACCCGAGGGGCACGCCGGCTGCGTCGGCCAGCGCCTTCTGTGGCAGCGGATCACCTGCCACCGCAATGACCTCGAGCAATCGCTGGCTTTCCGTGGGCAAAGCGCGCAGACGCTCCAGGATCAGGGTGTCCAGCCTAAGGGCGCTTCTCGCAGCAAAGTCCGCGAGCCCATCCTGCGGCAACACCACGTCGTGCAGGTAGCGCAACAGCTCCAGCGTGAATAGCGGGTTGCCGCCAGCTTCCTGTACCACCGACTCGGCTAGGCGCTGCTTGACCGGCTGGCCAAGCTCGCCCGAGTCGGCCAGACCATCCACCAGGGCCGAGACCGCCTCAGGCGAAAGCGGGCCCACCGGCAAACGCGTCACCCCGGGATGTGCCGCGATCTCTCGCAGCCCTACCGCCAGCACATCGTCCGGGGAGACCGGCCGGCAGGTGGCCACCAGCATCAGGCCAGGCACGCTGGTGTTCTGCAGCAGCGTCTGCAAGA
>PMJE01000525.1:4742-5043 GCA_003157315.1 Myxococcales bacterium
GTCGTGAATCTTCGGCAGCCAGTCACGCGCGTGCTCCAGTCTCTCCAGCCGGCAAAGCACCGGAAAGATCTCCGACAGGTGCGCCACCCCGACCGGTAGCACACGCGCCAGTTCGGCGGCACCCAGGCTGGCCAGCCTGGAACTGAGCGCATCCACGATACTGTCGAAGGCCTTGAAGGGCAGCGTTTCGCGCTCGTGGCAGCGGCCGCGCAGGATGAGAGGCCGGCGAAGCGGCTCGGCGCCAGCCGTGCTCTGAACCAGGAAACGTTCGACCAGAGCGGTCTTGCCGATGCCCGAAGCG
>PMJE01000170.1 GCA_003157315.1 Myxococcales bacterium
AAATGGTCGGAGGCGTACACGCCGTCGGCGGCCGGCTGGTTCAAGACGATGCGACACGACCTGACGGTGGCGCGTCCGTCCCGTCGCATGGGTGTAACGAAGATGTAGTCGATGCGGCGGTCTGGCTCCAGAAAAGCCAACCCTGTGGTGTAGGGGTTGGCCCGCGCCCAGGTCCAGCCGCACTCGCCCGAGTGCAGTCTGTCCCAGGCGTCCTGGTAGTAGGTGCGCCGGCCGCTGAGCGTGACCAGCCCGCGCAGCCATCGGATCTCGTCAGCCTCAGGGCGCGCGTTGAAATCGCCCATCAATACCGACGGCGTGTCGCCCGCACGGGCCGCCACAATGGAATCGATGGCCTGCACCTGATCCTCGCGCTGCTTGCCATGCGCCAGCCGGTAGTTGAGGTGGGTGGTGTGAACCCAAAGCGAGATCGTCTCGAACGTCGCGCGCGCCGACAGCAGGATGCGCCGCTCACTGGGCTGCGCGTGGGGCAGTCCGAACGCCACGTGTTCCAGGATGGGCTCGCGCGACAGGATGGCCAGGCCCTCCTGACCGCCGGCAAAAGGCATGGCAGGCACAAACACGTGGTCATAACCAGCAGCGGTGGCCAAGGTTTCCGCTTGGTTGGGGAGCTGGCCGGGCACCTCGCGCACCTCTTGCAGACCCACCACGTCGGGCTTGAGCTCGCGCAAAGCAGCGGCCACAAGTTCCATACGACGCTGCAGGGGTGGCTCGGCTCCCCACAGGTTCAGGGTCAGGCAGCGAAGAGCACGCACGATGGGTTGCTAATTACCCCATCTCTCCCCGGTAGGTACAGCAGGAATCCGCAGTTTCCCATACCGTCACCGCGCAAAGCTGGGGAATACGTGGTTTGAGCTCCGTCCAGATGTAGCCGCATAGATGCTCGCAGGTGGGGTTTTGCAGCCCTTCCACCTCGTTCAGCATGTGATGGTCGAACCGCCGGTGCAGCACCGACCAGGCATCGTCGATGAGCGCAAAATCCAGCAGCCAACCCGTCTGCTCATCCACCGGCCCGCGCAGAGACACCTCGACCCGGTAGCTGTGCCCGTGCACGCGCGCACACTTGTGCCCGGTCGGCACATTGGGCAGGTGGTGCGCCGCCTCGAAAAGAAACTGTTTCTTCAACTCGACGATCACGCTCTCACTAACTCTAGCACGCGTACCCGGGGTTCCATGCGACTCCGTGGGTTGCGGGAGCTTTGCTACACGGCTGCGTAGCGCCGCCGCGCCGCCACTTTGTGGAGGCGCCGCGCGGGAAGCTCCAGCGCTGTCAGTTCGCGGCCGTACACGCATCCGGTGTCTATTCCGGTGGCCAGCGGGTATTGCTGCAGACCGCGAACCGCATCGTGCCCGAACACGATGTGCTCGGGGCCACGCCAAGCCGCAGCCCACGGCCAGCGCATCAGCAACCGGCCGGTGGGGGCGGTGCCCCCGACCATGCTGCGCAGGTTGAGCAAATTGTCGCGCTCTTGCTGCTCAAGCGGGACACCTGGCACCGCCCCGGCATGCACCACCACGGCTTCTGGGCCGCCATCGCTTTCCGGGCCCAGCCGCACAAAGAGCGGCAGGCGCTCAAGGAACGCCCAATCCGACTCATCCAATACGTCGAGCAGCCAGCGACGCGGACGCCTGGTCTCACCCTGCTGACGCCTGCGCCGCACCTCGAGGTTGTAGGAGTCATGGTTGCCCAGTACGGCCAGCGCGCCCATCTCGCGCACCAGTTGCATCACCCCGTGCGAGTCCGGTCCCTTGGCCACCAGGTCGCCGGCCAAGACCACGCGTTCGCCGCGCACAACCCCGCACTGGCGCAGGAGAGCCTGCAGTTCATCCAGGCAGCCATGGACGTCGCCGACGACGATGGTTCGTTCCATGATACCCATTCATTCTAGGCCATGGGAACCCACCGACAAGTAAGTGCGATGTTGCTTGCGAGCCGCGGCCGATTCGACCACATTCTCTCCATGAGCCGCGTTGTGGATACGCGATCGCGCCGCTTGCGGGCGACGCGCCCTGCCCCAACCGCCGCTGAGGCATTGCCCCGACATCCGCCCTGGCTCCGCATGAAGCTTCCCAGCGGCCCGGCCTACTTCGACCTGCGCGCCCAGGTGCACGCGCAGGGACTGCACACCGTGTGCGAAAGTGCGTCGTGCCCCAACATCGGCGAATGCTGGAGCCAGCGATCCTTGACCATCATGATCCTGGGTGGCGTATGCACCCGGTCCTGCAGATTCTGCGACGTCCCCAGCGGGCGGCCGCAGCCGCCCGACCCCGCCGAACCCGACCGGGTGGCCACCGTGCTGGCGAGACTGGGCTTGCGCCACGCAGTCATCACTTGCGTAAACCGCGACGATCTCGACGACGGGGGTGCAGCCCACTGGGCTGCCACCATCCGCGCGGTCAAACAGCGCTCTCCCAATCTCCTGCTGGAAGCCCTAACAGGTGACTTTGCCGGCAACCTGGCCGCGCTCGATCAGGTACTCGACGCTGAGCCAGATGTGTTCGCCCACAACCTAGAAACCGTGCCCCGCCTAGCGCGTGAGGTTCGCGTCCAGGCCAGTTATCCCCGTTCCTACCAGGTACTCGCGCATGCCAGCCACCGCGGTTTTCTGGGCAAGACCGGGCTGATGCTGGGTCTCGGCGAGACCCTAGACGAGGTGCGCGCGGTCCTGCGTGAAGCACGCGCGATCGGCGTGGACATACTGACCCTGGGTCAGTACCTGCGGCCCTCGCGCCAGCACCTGCCGGTGGCCCGCCACGTCCCGCCCGAAGAATTCGCCCAGCTCAAGCAGGAGGCGCTGGCGCTAGGGTTTGCCCATGTCGAATCCGGACCACTGGTCCGTTCCAGCTACCATGCTGACGGCCAATTCGACTTGATTTTCCGCTCCCGCCAAGCGCGCCCTCGCCTACCAGCCCGGGTCACCCAGTAGATTGCAGGTCTTGCAGATATCCGGCGGCTCACCCGCAGGATCCAAGAGTTGTTCGCGCATAGCTACCAGGGTTGGATGGTTGTAGACAGAGTCCGGCGCGCTGTTGAACAGATTGCTATTCGGGCCCTGCAACATCGCATCGGTGCCGCAACAGATCGCCACATTGCCCATGGCGTCACAGCCAATACGCTGCCACAGCTGCGGGCAAAGCTTCTTGAATCCCCCGCTTCGCACGGGAGTCGGCCAAAGGCAAAAACCGGGGAAAGCCTCCTCCATACGTCTATGGAATTCAATGTAGGCAGGCACGGTATCGTTGATGATTTCCTCAGGTCTCGGGTCTACCCCCATTGGACGATAAAGCCAGAAACGCAAGCTGCGGCATCCTGCCTCGCGGATAAAACGCGCTGTCGCAAGAAGGCCATCCTGATCCCTCTCCACGTCACTTCGCAATAACACGATACTCATATGGACAGGGAAGACCTGGTTGATCTTCGCGACATCACGCTCGATGATCTTTCGATTGGCATCATACAGCGAGACGTTGATTCTTGTGATTCCGGCGCGCTTCAGTCCGGCGATGCGTTTGGCTAGCAGCAGGCCGTTGGTGGAGATATTGACCATGCTCCCGCGCTTCACCAGATAGGAGACGATGCTTTCAAGCTCATCAACCAGCAGGGGCTCGCCCCAGCCGAAATCGGCCAAAAGACAATCCTCGAACAATGGGTTGGAGAAAATGCGTTGGATCTTCTCAAGGGTCGCCTCGCTTTCCCGCCATTGTGTCCCCGTGTTGCTGACGAAGTTCCCTGCATGGCAGTATCCGCAATCAAGGTTGCAGCGTCGGGTAGCCATCAAATGGGCAATCTGCGGTGTGTACCTGTGTATCGATGTCTCGGCCCGCTTTGCCAAAGCGCGATACTTCAGATAGTTCCAAAGCTTGGGTGCCGCACGCAACGGATGCACCTGACGGCCCATTTCATAGTAGTACAGCAGCTTCGAAGTCATGCCTCCACCTCCCCCGGAAGGACTGCGGAAAGAAAGAGCGCCATTGCGTCTAGTTCATACTGCCACGGGATTGTTGTGTCGCAAGCTCGCCGAGTCGCTCCTTCTCCACAGCAGCGAGACGATGAAGCAACCGAGAAGCAGCATGAGAGAGCCCATCGACACCCAGAAGCCGACAATGACAGTCAGCGGCCGAAAATGGAACCTGACCTGGTGCTCGCCGGCTGGAACTACCACCGCCCGCTGCGTTATGTTCGCCCGATAGATGGTTGTTGCGCTTCCGTCGACCTCAGCCACCCAACCCGGATAGTACGAATCAGAAAAGACAAGGATTGCATCTTCCCGGGTCCGGACCTTCATCTCGGCCTCATTGGTTGTGTAGTGCACGACCTCGACCTGGCCGCCCGCGCTTGTACCCTGCCGATAGTTCGCCGGCACGGCATCGAGTATGACGGATCGCCCCGGATCGAATTCATCTGACCTGAGCGCACTGAGAGCAGTATTGCGATCGCTGACCGGCAGAACCTCCCCCACTAGATATGCCCGGGGAAAGAGATCGTCGTTCTGATACAAATATGCGCCACCGTACACGCCCAGGGCTTTGAGGTTCCCCGCCGGCGCGAACCGCCAGAATGACGTCAGATACTTCACGTTGTACATGCGCATCAGTTTCCAGAACAGGGAAGTTGGGAAGAAAATGTCATGCTGGATCGACGCAGTTTGCGTGATGATGCCGGCCCGGTTCTGATCACCCCAGATGTCGACGAGGTAGTTCGGCGTCAGATTCGCATAGCCATTAGGCGAAGCTATCCGGTAGAGCACGTTGCTGCTCGGCTGGATGAATTCACGCTGCTCCACGAAGGGCTGCAAATCGCCTTCCCAGCCGCGCGCTTGCTCGAAAAACGTGCGCCGGTGAGCCTGATTGCCACCCACGCAGAAAATGCGAAAGAGCGACGAATCGTCCTTCAGCAGTTGCACCGTCCTCGGGGGAGTTGTCCATTTCTGCGCATCGACAATCGGATTCTGGCGAAGTTGGAAATAGAGCAAGTCACAGATGGTTACCACCAGGACTGTCGCTTGGATGAAGAGTGAGCGGCGAGAACCCTTGCTGCCGCCTGCGCTGAGACGTTGGGCAAACTTCGTCAATCCCAGCGCGGCAAGCGCGGCAAGCGAAGCGTCAGTAATCAGGAGAAGCCTGGTCGGAAAGCGAAAGTAGTTCATCCCGGGAACGTACTTGAAGGCATACTCAAAAATCGGCGTCGCCGGGCCAAGCACAAGCAAGTAGGAAACGGTGGCACTCAACGAAAAGAATCGCACGTGCCAGTTCTTCCACCCGAGCAAAGGTGCCGAAAGCGCCAGAAGAAATGGCAGTGCGCCGATGTAGCCGTAGTCCTCCCAGAAGACGGACTTGCCGGTGTACGTGAGATTGCCAATGTCGCCGTTGGCAAACGGGTAAAGAAAGGTCCAAAAGTCCTTCGGGGCGTAGGCGTAGTTCGCCGCGTACTGGAAGGTCACCCCGCCCGAACGCTCAGAAAGAGAGACCATCTCATAGGTGGGGATTAGCTGAACCGCGGCGATCAGCGTTCCCAAAACCAGCGTTCCAGCAAAGCACCAAACCAGTCGACTTCTGCAGAGATTGGACACTCGGCGCAAAACCCATGAACCCTTCGCCCCGGCTAGCGCCTGCTTTTGCTGATTGAGGAAGCGAAGCCCAAAGTAGAGCGCATAGAGCACCCCCGAGTAGTATACGGTCTGGGTATTGGCGGAGAGCTGCTGCAGGCCGAAGACAACTCCGAACCAAAGCAGCGAGCGATAGTTGTTTCGCGTGACCGCGCGCTCGAGCAGGAAAAGTCCGAACGGTAGCCAGCAGGCGGCACTGGCGATGCTGAGATGTTTGAGATGCGAGACGAGGTATCCACAGAAGCAGAACGCAACTCCCCCGACAATGCTCGCAAGGCAACTGCTTCCCATCTCACGGGCGTAGAAATACATCCCAATGCCGGCGGTAACGATAGTCAAAAGGATTGTGAGGTTGAGCGCCACGTACGGCGAAAACAGACCAAAAAGCACGATGTTGAACGGGTAGCAGATCCCGGCCTCTGCCCGCGCGAGAAGTGGAAATCCCCCATAGATCTCACGTACCCAGAGGGGCAAATGCCCCGACTGAAGAGCATCGCCCAGCGAAAAGCGATAGGGGAAATTCTCGTTCATCAAGTCGCTGGCGAAGATATCGTCGGTAATTACCAGGCCCCTCATCAACGTCAACTTCCAGAATGCGGCGAGGACGAGAGCCGCAATGAACGTCACTGCGACCCAGGTCTGGTACTTTCCATCCTGGTCGGGGTTGATCGGGATGGGACGGGACTTCATTGGCCAGCGCCTAGCGTGAGATTAGCGGGCACCTCCGGGCTGCGCAAGCCTCTGCGCAGGAAGCGCAAGAGAACTTCCCAACCCGCCTCAGAGCAACTCCGCCTCTGCCCGCGCCACCTGGTCGTCCAGACGGCGCTGTTCCGCGGTCAGATCACTGCGTCCCAAAAACACGGTGTAGCTCACGAATGCGGTCAGGTAGGAGAGGTCCTGCGCCCAGGCGGGCAGATAGACCGGCTCGCTGGCCACGCCCTCGCGCACCAGCCGGTCGAAAAGCGGGATGTCCTCGATGGCGATCTTGCCCACGAAGAGTAGGCGGACCAGCTGGCTCTTGCCCCTGGTCAGGGCGATGCGAAGGAAGTTGGTGACCCGCAGCAGCCCGTCCAGGTAGCACACGTCCTTGGTAAAAGGCGCGCCGCCCTCCACCAGTCCACCGCGGCACACCCGGCGCGCGCAATCAAACGAAGCGCGCTCGTCATGACCGCGGCCGAGAAAGAAACGGTAAAGGTCGAGAAAATTGGCCCCCTCCTCGGCCATCTGGATCGCCAGGGTGCGGTCGCACAACCGGCGCACGCGGGCCAGGCTGGTCGAACGGGTGACGAACTCGGTGAAGACCGCCAGCCCTTCCTGGGTNNGGGCACCTCGCTTGATCTTGATCTCGTCGACGCTGGCCGATGCGTTGGATGCCAACTCGTCCACGAGCACAACCCGCACCTGCATCCCAGGGAAACGCGCTTCGAAGCGCACGCGCAGCTGAGCGGCGGCATCATCCGCGTCGATGGTCGGCTGGTCGACCGCTGCGGGCGGGGGAGAGTAGCCGGCAATCACGGTTTCGAAGTGGTGGGCCAAATCGGAATTGGTGGTCCGCCGATCCGAGGAAAGACTGCCCGGCCGACCGTAGATCTCGACCGCGTGGAAGTAGAAATCCTTGCTGCCCACTGCGTGCAGCATGCGGGACGCGGTGGCCATGGCCACACACGTCTCATGCAGGAAGCGCTCGATCTCATTGTCACCAGTCAGCCGCTGGGCCAAGGCCCGAAAGCGCTTGCCCGCCGCCTCGACCTCCTGGGGCACCTGGTAGGTCGGATGCGGTAGTTCGCGCGCGCCATTCGCGAAAAAGGCCCGCTCCACCTCCTCGGGCCATGCCAGAAGGCGAATCACCCGCAGCGGCCTCTGCGCATCGAGGATCTCGGCGGAAACCTCGCGCAGCAGGGCGAGCAGACGCTGGGAGATCGCCATCCGGCTCTCTCACTGTAGTGGGCTAGGCTCCGATGCGCCGGCCGGGGGGCACCGAGTAGCTGATCCACGCGTTGGCGCCCACCACCGCGCCCTTGCCGATCACCGTATCGCCCCCCAGGATGGTCGCGTTGGCATAGATGACCACGTCATCCTCGATGGTCGGGTGGCGCTGTGGCACAGCCTGCTTGGGCGCATGGCCCGATGCCTGCGCCGCTTGCTTGCGCTTGATCGACAGCGCGCCCAGCGTGACCCCTTGATAGATGCGGACCGCGCGGCCGATGCGGGTGGTTTCGCCGATGACGATACCTGTGCCGTGGTCGATGAAGAAGGGCGAGCCCACGCTGGCGCCGGGGTGAATGTCGATGCCGGTACGCGAGTGGGCGTACTCGGTCATCATGCGCGGCACCAGCAGCGCCCCTTCCCGCAGCAAGCGGTGCGCAGCCCGGTAGATGGCGATGGCGTAGAGCCCGGGATAGCAAGCGACCACCTCGTCGGTTCCGGTGGCTGCGGGATCCGCCTCGAAGGCAAACTGGATGTCCTTTTCCAGCAAACCGTGCAACTCGGGCAGAGTGGCCAGCGTGCGCGCTGTGATGCTCTGGGCGCGCCGCCAGCAGGCGTCCTTGTTCTTGGCGATTTCGGGGCAGAGGCGGTGCAACCCCAGAAAAACCAACTCCTCCAATCGCAGCTCCAGGTCGCCCAACACCTCAGCCACTCGCTCCCGCGCAGCCGCGTGCGAAGTCGGGCCCAGCATGCGGGTGCGCCGGGTTCCCGGCAGGATTACTGACAGCAGGTCCTCCACTAGGGTTGCCACCTCGTCGGGCGACGGCATCGGGCTCGCCAGCGAGGGCATTCGGTGACCGCGTTGCTTGAGGATGCGCTCGGCGAGAGCCTGGTGGGACTTCTTGGGAGGCGTGCCGTGATTCACATGCATGCTCCGAATCTACCTCGATTCGACGAGTTGACCAGGGGTGGCTGGCTTTTTCACCACAGAGAGCACAGAGGACGCAGAGGTCGGAAAGAAATGGAAGATTCGGACAGGACAGCCTACCCTTTCTTCTTTCCGATCCGGCTCTTTGGTCTCTGTGCTCTCTGTGGTGAAAAAGCTAACCTACCGGCGCTGGGCCACCGCCTCGGCGAGTTTCTGCATCACCTCTTCGAGACGTGATTCGGGCACTGACACGCGCGTGGGCATGCCGCCGCCCAGGTCGAGCAACTTGATCAGGTCCAACCCCGATTGGTAGTCGGCGGCGATGGACAGCGATCCGGAATCCCGCACCACTGCCACAGCCGCGCGCTGCTGGCCGAGGAGGAGCAGCTCGGTCTTGTCATAGGGCGCGTTCGACCGAGCCTCCACGTACGCCACATTGCCCTCCACCTGGTAGCGCAGGGCGATCTTGTTTGCCTGGTCCAGCAGCGGGTCGATGAGGCGCGCCGCGCGTTCGATCTCTTCCCAGTGATGGGGCGCCTGCGTGCGCGCGAGAAGATACTGGATCACGCGGTATTTGAGCGTCTCGTCGCGAAAGCGCGCCCGCAAGGCACGATCGATGCGTGTGGCGATGGGGCCCGGCTCACCCCGCCGCGTGTCCACCGCGCGCGCGTCTGCATCGGCGCCTGGATAGGGTTCAATTCCACCCAGCACCCACTTGGCGCCGGCATACAGCCCATCCAGGTCCATGTGCATG
>PMJE01000287.1:0-2136 GCA_003157315.1 Myxococcales bacterium
AGCTACGACGACGGAGGGACCAAAGACGCTCCCGCGCAAGAGGCAGCCAGCAGAAATCCGAATGGCCAAGAGGGCGGCCCTGCGGGGAGCAGCCTGTTCTCCTGTGACCCGTTCCAGCCAGCCACCAAACCCATCACCCTCACCACTGTGCTGGGCGCGGGCCAAGACACGGATGGCACGCTCTACGTCGTCGATCAACCGCAAGCCGGAGGTGAACGCGTATTCGTGTCGTCAGGCGGCACGCTGCAGCGCCAGCGCATCGCCGGCTCGGGTACCGAGAGCAGTGGCAATCGAGTCATGAGCTACACCTTCTCGATCAGCGATCACGTTCCAGCTTTCATGCTCAAACTGGAAACCAATTCATCCGGTCCCACAGCCATGGGCGTGTTGCAGGGAGACTTGAGCGGCAAGACCTTCACGATTGGCCAACAGGGCAGCGTTCTCACCCTAGTTTCCACCGCTCAGGTCGCCGCTCTGCCTGTGGCCAACATTCCCGCGCAGACCTTCATCGAGTACAACGCCACCATCCCGGACGGACGCGCCCTGCTGGTGGTTCGCCCTCGCGATGACTGGACCTATCAAGACCTCCGCGTCTTCTTCGGCACCACAGACCACATGGCCGAGCGACCCGTGGACCAGGTGGTTCGGTATCACGACGGCGGTTCGACCACCATCAACTTCACCATCGATGGCGTGGTGGCTGTCGCGAGTTTCCCCGTGTCTTTGACCGGCCCGACAACTCCGCCCACGCTGACCATTGGTGCCATTTCGTTCCCCTTGGCATTGGGGCCGACGGATTCCCCGCCGGTCGGATACACCTATTCTTGTCTCGGAAATCCGTCACCCGATGGCGGCGTTGATGCCCGGGTTCCACCCACAGACGGGCCGAGTGCTGACCTGTCGCCCGGCGCGCAAAACTGCAGTGATATTGCCGACCAACAGTCCTGTGAGAATGCCACCTGCAACGGGACTTGCGACTGGGGTGGCCATGTCATGAAGGTCACTAGCGCACCGGGTGGCCCACTCCTGACCGAAGTCCGGGTCAACGGCGGCTGGTGCACCCCCGACACGTGCTCGACTTCTCAGGGCTCCCCAAGCTGCACGTCGCTTTCCGTCACCACAACCGACAGAACCCCCGCGATCGGTACGACCTGCGATCTCGTCGCCGTCGCGACCGACGGACGCAGCCAGTCGTTCCGTATCACGGTCGTGCAATCTGGTCCGCCATTCAACCAGTGCTGTGGTTATCCACTCCCACCCTACTCGGGACAGTGGGTGACGTTCACGCCCATGGGCTTTGACCCGCCCGATGTCGTTGTCGATTTCAATCGCGATGGCGGCGTTGATGCCCAGGTCAAGCCCGCAGACGGGCTGGCCACCTGCCGTGCGCCTTCGCCCGACTATGGGCCGACGTCTACCTTTTCTTTCCTCCCCGATGGCACGCCAGCGGCAGCGACCACAACCTGCCCCGCTGCATGCGGAGACTCGGCCTGGCCCCAGGGTGGGACGTCATTCCCCAACATCGACATCGCGCTTCCCTACGGATCGTGCACACCTGGCACCCCCCCGTGCTCGACAATGGCAACTGTTCCGTGTGCCTGTGGGGGCGGCGGACCCGTGCATGGCTTCAACTGTAGCTGCGAGAATGGCAACTGGATCTGTCGCATTCGTGCGCAGGGAGCGGCGCTCTGCTGGTGTCCGGACGCTGGCGTGGGAAGTCCCGACGGAGGCAACGACGCCGCGCCGGCGCTGCAGGGCGTTTTCGTACCGACGGGCAACATGACCGTGGCGAGGTACGGCCACACTGCGACCTTGTTGTCCGCCGGGCAGGTGCTCGTCGCCGGCGGGGTAGGCAGCTACTTCGGTTACGTGAGCGCGGAGCTGTACGACCCACTGGCAGGGATATTCACGGTCACCGGTAACATGACTGTGGCACGGGAAGGGCACACGGCGACGTTGCTCTCGGGTGGCAAGGTCCTGATCGCTGGCGGGAGCAATGGCACCAACTATCTCGCGAGCGCGGACATATATGACCCAGCGGCTCAGACGTTCACCGCGACCGCCAGCATGATTGTTCCACGGGGTGAGCAAACCGCCACCCTGTTGCCGAGCGGGAAGGTCCTCATTGCCGGCGGA
>PMJE01000287.1:2197-6617 GCA_003157315.1 Myxococcales bacterium
GACATTCACGGCCACAGGCAACATGACCGTGGCAAGAGACTCTCACACGGCGACCTTGTTGCCCAGCGGCAAGGTACTCATCGCCGGCGGAGGCGATGGCACCAACTCTCTCGCCAGCGCGGAGCTGTACGACCCAACGACAGCGACATTCACGGCCACAGGCAACATGACCGTGGCAAGAGACTCTCACACGGCGACTCTGCTGGCCACCGGGAAGGTGCTCATCGCCTGTGGGATGCCGGTCCTGGCGAGTGCTGAACTCTACGATCCAGGTGCCGGAGCATTTGCAGCAACCGGCGACATGACCGTGCCCAGGACGTATTCCACGGCCACTTTGTTGGACAGTGGGAGGGTGCTCGTCGCTGGCGGATGGAGCAGCACGGAACTTGGCCCGGTTCTCGCGAGCGCGGAACTGTATGAATAGTCCCTGCGGCGGCGTGTGCTACACTTCCTTCCCGCCGGGCCCGGTGGCCCGCGAAATTCGGAAAGGGAGGGCAGCAATGGCCGAAAACAGGCGTATTCGCAAGGTAGTCAGGAGCCGCGCAACCATCGAGGGGGCAGGCGTTCATCTGCGACGGGCGATCGGCTTCGGCGACCCGCACCTCTGTGATCCATTTCTTCTTTTCGACGACTTTCGCTCGGACAAGCCCGAGCACTTCCTCAAGGGATTCCCCTGGCATCCCCATCGCGGGATCGAGACCATCACCTACGTCTTGCGCGGCGACGTCGAACACGGCGACAGCCTGGGCAACAGCGGTGTAATCTCGGCGGGCGACGTGCAGTGGATGACCGCTGGCAGCGGCATCGTTCACCAGGAGATGCCCAAGGGTGACCCCAAGGGCATTCTCGAAGGCTTCCAGTTGTGGGCCAACCTGCCCGCAACCGACAAGATGATGAACCCGCGCTACCGGGGTTTTGTCAGTTCGCAAATTCCCGAGGCCGTCGAGGCCACCGGAACGCGCATCAAAGTGATCGCCGGTGCGGTCAACGGGGTAACTGGGCCGGTGCGCGACGTGGTCACCGCCCCCGAGTATCTCGATGTCAGCGTGCCTGCGGGCGCGACCTTCACCCGATCCACGCCGCGCGGCCACACCGTGCTGGCCTACGTGATCGGCGGCAAGGCCGTGTTCTGCCAGCAGACCGACCCCTACAGCTACGAAGCCGAGGGCGACAACTACTTCGACATGGAACGTAACCCGCTGCTGGGGGACGGCCACCTGGTGCTGTTCGGCGACGGAGACAGCGTGGCCATCCACGCCGGCGACGAGCCGGTGCGCTTCTTGCTGATCTCGGGAAAACCCATCAAGCAGCCCATCGCCTGGTACGGGCCCATCGTGATGAATACGCAAGAGGAGCTGCGGCTCGCGTACCAGGAACTACAGAACGGCACCTTCGTGAAGGTGCGCGGCGCCGGCAAATGACATTGTAGTTGCATCTACGCAACGGCCGCGCGTCTTGGCGCGAGCCGCGCAACTGCTGCACGTTCGATCGATGGTACCCAAGGCAGCAGCTCGCATCCAATAGTCGTGCGGGTCAAGGAATGTGCCTCGGCGTTGCCGCGGAATTGGACCTGCCGGATTGGAGGATGTCATGGACAAGGTACGCGAAAAGTCCGAGCGCAAGAACCTCGGCAAGCCAGAGGAGGTACGGGAGTTTCCCAAAGGAAGAGTCGAGCTAGTGACGCTCGGTGGAGCCACTGTTGGGCGGGCCACTTTCTTGCCTGGCTGGCGGTGGTCCACCAGCGTGAAACCCATCGTAAAGACCGCAAGCTGTGAGGCGCCGCATTTCCAGTATCATCTGTCGGGGACTCTCATGGTGCGGATGGACGACGGCACCGAGTTCGAGTGTAAGGCTGGGGACGTGTCGATGTTTACCGCAGGACATGACGCCTGGGTGGTAGGCAACGAGCCCGTGGTGGTGGTGGACTTCCAGGGCCTGCGCGACTACGCCAAGGCGCGCTGAGGCTTGCAGCACGCAGGTCCGCCACAAGCCGCAGGACGCACGGAGTGTACCCAGTTTGCGCTTGACCCACCTGCCCACCTACCCAATCATAGTCCACTCGATGACTGCGCAGCGGATGCCGCACCCAGCGGTGACTCTATTGGTTCTAGCTGCAGCTTTGGCTCTCAGTTCCGGCTGCGGAACTGGCGGCAATAACTGCACAGCCGGCAGCGCGAATTGCCTGTGCTCCAGCAATGGCACCTGCAACACGGGCCTCACCTGCTCGTCGGGGATTTGTACATCCTCAGCCGTCGGACCTAGCTGCACGGCCGGGACCGCAGGTTGCGCATGCTTCAGCAATGGCGCCTGCAACACGGGGTTCACCTGCTCATCCGGCACTTGCACGGTGGGATCTGGCTGCACGGCCGGCGACCTGGGCTGCGCCTGTCTTGGGAACGCCTGCAACCCGGGCTTCGTTTGCGCGTCCGGCACTTGCGTGCTTCTATGATTCGCTGAAGTCTATCGCTTCGAGCTTGCCGAGATCGCGGCCAGAACAGCGGTCTTGAGCCTGTCGAGATCGATGCCCTGCCCTTTGGCGTCGAAACGCTCGCCCGAGCATAATTGATCGAACCGCCGATCCAGCCGATGATAGCCCCTGCAGGTTCGGTCTTCCCCAAATGCCTGAAAAGGATCCGCTCAACCTCTCTGGACAGCTCGTCGCTGAGAAGTATCGCATCGAGCATCTTGTTGGCGAGGGTGGATTCGCCGTGGTGTACCGGGCCGAGCACACGATTTGGAAACAGCCGGTGGCCGTGAAGTTCTTCAGCGGCCTATCGCAGGCCCCGGCCGAACACCGGGAAGAGCTGCTCCATCAGTTCATCCAAGAAGGAGCTCTCCTCACCGAGCTCTCCAGCCAAACCGCGGGCATCGTACAAGCCCGCGACATCGGCGCCTACACTACCTCGGCTGGGCAGTGGATGCCCTACATGGTTCTCGAGTGGCTCGAGGGCTCGCCACTTGACGCCATTCTTCAGCAAGACCAGCGCCAGGGGCTGGCTTGGACTGAGGACGAAGTGGTCGGGTTCCTGAAGAGGATCCTGCCCATTCTCGATGTGGCACACCGGCGTGGCATTGCCCACCGAGACATCAAGCCTGCCAACATCTTCGTCTTGGGCAGCCCTGCCCGCTCGCCCGAAACGCCATGCAAACTGCTCGATTTCGGGGTGGCGAAGATGGTTTCTGACCACGCCAAGTTCAATGCAGAACTCGCCAAGACCGGCGTGGCTATTACCTCCTTCACGCCCCGCTACGGAGCGCCCGAGCAATTCACGCGCAGCTACGGCGCCACCGGACCATGGACCGACGTGTATTCGGTGGCCCTGGTGGCCAGCGAAATGCTGGCGGGCAGAGCCGCGCTGCAGGGAGAGGATCTCGTCCAGTACGGATTCTCCTCGGCCAATCCCGCGCAGCGACCTACCCCCCGCTCCCTGGGAGCGCAGGTCTCAGACCAACTGGAAGCCGTGTTCGAAAAGGCCCTGGCAGTGCGCCCGCAAGACCGCTTTCCGAGTGCGGGAGAGTTCCTCGCGAACAGCCTTCCGGCAGCGGGGCAGTTCACCGCCGCTGCTCTCAGTCAGGCCGCTACCTTCCGACCGCCTTCCGCTCCGTCTCCGAGCATCCAGTTGGCACCCACGGTCCTCGTCGCGCCCGAAACCCAGCCTGCCTCCCCTCCGACGACCAAGCCAAAGCCACCTCCGCCGAAAGAAGGAAGGCTCGGGACAGCGCTGCTGATGCTCATCGCGCTGGTTGGCGGCGCCGTCGCATACAGCGCCACCAACCTCAAAGGCGCAAGAGAAATCCGTGCGCTCATCTCTCCAGTGGTTCATGCCGTGAGGAAAACGGCGGCAGAGTGGCTCCCCATTTTGCACGAGAGCGCGCAACAGGCCATCAGTCGCGCGGTGGCCAGCCTGCCCAGCGTGGGCGGTCAAGCCGCAACCTCACCCGAATGCCCGCCTGGCACACGAGGTGTGGTCTCGCTTCCAGGCAGTCACTCAGACACCAGCCCCGCTGAGCCAGCCCAAAACACCCCGAGCAAAGCCGTCTGTGTCGACGAGCACCCGGTCAGCGAAGTCGACTACGCTGCATGCGCTGCGTGTCAACAGCCAAGACTGCCGATTGCGAAGGCGAAGNNATTCAATGCATTTCCTGGAAGCAAGCAGACGCCTACTGCCAGAGCCGCGCCGAAAGGCTCCCCAGCGAAGATGAACTGCGCGTCGCAATTGCGCCAAGCGCGGCTGAAGTGCCGGTGGAGTGGACCCAACCGGCGCACAAGACCGGTCGCGAGCGATTGGGCCCATTTCGCTGTGTCCGCAGCAACTAGCCCGCATTATTCACCACAATCGGATTGCCGACGGTCACACCGTAGCAAACTGGTTCGGACGCACTGAAGTGTGGCGGGCTAGCCCAACTTCCACACGGTGAA
>PMJE01000583.1:0-961 GCA_003157315.1 Myxococcales bacterium
GGCGTGGATGATGAACAGGTAGCGGTCGAAAGGGAAGCCGCCGAAGAGCGCGCCGGTCGCGCCCACGATGCGTCGCAGGTGGGCATGCAGGCGCGCAAAGTCGGCGTTGGTCGGGCCGGCAATTGCCACCTCGAAGCGTGTGCCGCCCTGGCGAAAAGCGTGCTGCCGGTGCTTGCCCACCTCCACCGGCTGGTCGACCAGTTCGTCATAGCAGGCGGCGCTGAACCGATGACGAGCCCCGCGGACTCGGGGCAGGGTGGTACTGATGCGCCAGCCGGCTGGTGGTTCCAAGTCGAGCAGGCAGGGCCGCGTCTCTTCGCCGTCCACCAGGAAGAACAGGCTTGTGCCGCTTAGAAAGGCGCGATCCTGGTCGAGAAGCGAAGTGCGCACACTCTGTTCAAAGGCGAAGACATGATAGCTCACCTGAACCGGCTGGCCTCCGCTCGCCACCCGCCAGCGCAACTTGTCTACCCGTTGGCAGGGCAGGGCATTGCTATCGCCGGTTACGCTCAGATCGTAGATGTGGCGGGAAAAATCGCGCACCATGTAGCTACCCGGTGTCCACGCGGGAAAGACCAGGTCCAGGACCGGGCGGTCGGGCAAAGCAGGTATGTCCAGGGTGACGTGAAACTCGTGACTGGACGGCTCGGGCATAGCGACCCGATAGCGAAGCGAGGTGGAGGCTGGCATTGCGACAACATTACCAGGGACCTGCGCTCTGGTACGATAGTCGGGTGTCAGCCGGCCCCATCGTTTCCGTGTCCGTCGACCTCGATCCGGTCGAGTGCTATTTCCGCATCCACGCGCTGCCCGGCGGCCCGGCGGACGAGATCCGGCATGTTATCCTGCGCCGCTGTCTGCCCAGGCTGGCCGACCTGTTTGCCTGCCACGGCGTTCACGCCACATTCTTCGTAGTTGGGCGTGACCTTGAAGAAGACGCCGAGGGGCGCGAGATATTGGC
>PMJE01000583.1:978-8276 GCA_003157315.1 Myxococcales bacterium
CCGGTCGGCTTCCGCGCGCCTGGCTACGAGATCTCGGCTGAGCTGATCGATCTGCTTTGCCAGCGCGGTTATCGCTACGACTCCTCGACTTTTCCGGCCATTCCCTACTACCTGGCCAAGGCTGCGGTGATGGGGCTGATCCGCCTGGCCGGCCGGCGTTCGGGCAGCATCCTGGGCAGCCCTGCCGTCTTGCGGGCGCCGCGCGAGCCCTACCGACCCGCGGTTGGCTCGCCCTATCAGCGGGGCGAGCAGCCAATCCTGGAGATGCCCATCACGGTGACCCCGTGGCTGCGGTTGCATGTCATCGGCACCAGCTTGGTCATCGCGCCCGAGTGGCTGCGGCGACGACTGGTGGCTGCGGCGCTGGGCCGCCCATTCTTCAACCTGGAACTGCACGGCATCGACCTGGCCGACGCCGAGGCTGACGGATTTCCGGCCGCGCTGGTGGCCAAGCAGCCCGACCTGCGCGTTCCGCTGGCCCGCAAGCTGGCTGCCCTTGACGCCACCCTGAAAGAAGCGCGCGACCGGGGCGCGAGGTTTCTGCCGCTGCAAGATGCGGCAGAGCAAACTATCAGCGGCTTGTCGAGAAATTCTGGGCCAGCGCAGGTCGGCCAGCGTGAGCGGCAGCGGTAGCGTGGTGCGGTTTGCGTGAGCGCGACGGGCGCGCGCGGAGCGCGCGTGGGGCAGGGTTGGGTGTGGCAGGCCCTAGCCCCCGAAGGGGGTGTGAGGCCCGCGGCGCGTTTTCCGCCTTTTCGCTATACGCACACGGACTCGCTCTTGTCCACGCCCACTCGACCCGCGCTCCGCTGGCCGGCCTTCCGGGCAGCCCGCAGCCTCCCGACAGGCTCTATCGAGAAAATTCCGCTGCTGGGCAGTTCGGACTAGGATCGTGCCCGGCCCATGGCCAGGCAGCAGACCAGCCCTCTTCACGAGTCGCCCAGCGCGGAGCGTGCCTTTGCGGACACCGCCTTGGACGCCGAGGGCCCGGCGTGCGAGCACCCGGTTCGCGCCGAGGACTCTCTGGTCGGCAAGCGCATCGACCACTTCCAGATTTCTGAGTTGCTGGGTGAGGGTGGGATGGGCGCGGTCTACCTGGGGCAGGACTTGTCACTGCAACGGAAGGTGGCCATCAAGGTCTTGCGCCAGGAACTGGCCAGCGACCAACGGCTGGTCGACCGGTTAGTGCGCGAGGCGCAGGCCCAGGCGTGCCTGCAGCACCCCAATGTCGTCACCATCTACTACATTGGCAGTTTTCAAGGCGCGCCCTACTTCGCCATGGAGTACGTGCCCGGCGCCACCCTGGCCGACCACATCCAGCGAGAAGGGCCGCTGCCCTGGGGCGAGGCGCTGGAGTACATCATCCAGACTACGCGGGTGCTGGCCGCCGCCCATGCCCGCGGAATGGTCCACCGGGATATCAAGCCTTCCAACCTGCTGCTGGGTGCGATCCCGGCCGGTGCGCAGGCCAATGCGATCAAAGTGGCGGATTTCGGTGTTGCCGCGCCCACAGGAACGGCAGATAGCGGCTTCGTGGGCACGCCCTACTACGCGGCGCCCGAGCAGATCGCGGGCGAGGGACCCAGCATGCGCGGCGACGTGTATGCGCTGGCCATTACCTTTCACGAGCTTCTCACCGGGCGCGTGCCGTTTCGGGCCGAGAGCCTGGGGGAAATGTTGCAGCTCCATCGCGAGGCCCCGCGACCAGAGATTCCCGCCGAGGCCGCGCCCTGGCGCCTGCGCCATCTCATCCGCGAGATGATGGACCCAGATCCGCACAAGCGTCCTGGCAGCTACGAGGATCTGCTGGATCGCTTGGAGTCGCTACGGCCCAAGCCACGCGTGGCGGGCGGCTTGGTACCACGTGCGGCTGCGCTGGCCGTGGATGTGATGCTCATCGCGCCGTTGGGTCAAATCGCGGCTGCTGCGCTGGGGCTGTCTCAGCATGCGGCCGCGCAGATCGGGCTGCTGCTCTTTTGCGCCTACTATGTCATCGCCCATCGCTTGTGGGGCAAGACCATTGGCAAACGCCTGCTGGGGCTGCGTATCGTGGGCACGACACGCGCTGTACGGGTGGCAAACTTGATGTTGCGCTTCGCCGTCGAATTCTGGGGGCCGCTGGTGGCACTGGCCATCATCAGCCTGCAGTGGGGCGCGGCCGTGAATCTTGGGTCGGCAAGGGACGGAGTCGCGGGGGCAAGCCTTCCCTTCTGGGATCGCAGTACCGGGGCGCTGCTCCGCATGTTGCTGGTGCCCAACTTGATCGTGGCTGTCCCATGGCTGGCCGGGTTCCTGTTCGCGCTTTTCGATCATGATCGCCAGGCGCCGCATGATCGGGCGGCCCGCACGCGCGTCATCTACGAGATCCACGAACGGGAGCCGTCCGCGGACCACACGTAACGGTGGCAGTGGCAGGTGCGGTGACAGGGGCGTAACCGCTCCCGTCAAGACGCAGTGGTGAAACTCACGCGTCAAATGGTAGTCTCCCGTTGTGGACCCCTCACGCCTGCGCGCGCTCCTGGAAGACATTCGGGACGGCAAGACGTCGCCCGACGATGGCCTGCGCGAACTGCGCGACCTGCCTTTCCGTTCCTTGGGTTTTGCTCATGCCGATACCCACCGTCACATGCGGACCGGGTTTCCCGAGGTGGTGTTCGGCTCGGGCAAGTCGGCCGCGCAGATCGCCACCCTGCTCGGCGAGCTGGGCAGCGGCGGCGTCCCGGTGATGGCTACCCGAGTGACGCCCGAGGTGGCGGCCCAGGTGGCGACCGCTTTGCCGGCGGTGCGCTACCTTGAGGCGCCCCGCATGCTGGTGCTCGGGCCGCAGCCGGCCCCGGATCGCGGCCGCGGTGTGGTGGGCGTATTGTCGGCGGGAACCTCCGACATTCCGGTGGCGGAAGAAGCCGCGGTCACCGCTGAAATGGACGGCAACCGGGTGGTGCGGATTTTCGACGTGGGCGTAGCGGGACTGCACCGTCTGCTCGCCCATCGCGAGCGCATCGAGGAGGCAGAGGTACTGGTGGTGGTAGCGGGCATGGATGGGGTGCTGCCCACGGTGGTCGGTGGTCTGTTTTCGCGGCCCGTGATCGCGGTGCCCACCAGCGTCGGTTATGGGGCCTCGTTCGGGGGCGTGGCCGCGCTGCTTACTATGCTCAATTCCTGCGCCACCGGTGTGGCGGTGGTCAACATTGATAACGGCTTCGGCGGCGGGCGGCTTGCGTCCATGCTCAATCGGGTGCGCCAGACATGAAACATCCCTTGCGCGGATTGCATGTGCATTTCGACCCGTCGTCCGGGATCGCGGGCGACATGGCGGTGGCGGCCCTGGTGGATGCAGGCGTCCCCGCCAAGGTGGTCAGCGACGCTATCGCTAAGATGGGCGTGCGCGGATTGCAGGTGGGTTTCGAGAAGCGGCGCCGTGGGGCCTTTGCCGGCAAGGGATACGTGGTGCGCTGGCCCGGCCAGCACCAGGATCACCATCACGGGCATCACCACGAGCACCGGGACTACGCCCAGATTCGCCGCCTGCTGCAACGGGCGCGGCTGGACGCGGAGACGAAACGCCTGGCTGGCGACATCTTCGCGCGCGTGGCGCAGGCCGAGGCGGCGCTGCACGGGGTTGGGCTCGATCGTGTGACATTTCATGAGGTCGGGGCGTGGGATTCCATTGCTGACGTGGTGGGTGCGGCTGCCGCCATGGCGTGGCTGCAGCCCTCATCGGTGTCCTCCACGCCGCCAGTGCTCGGGTCGGGCCAAGTGCACACCGCGCATGGACTCATGCCGGTTCCCGCGCCGGCCACCGCCGCGATCCTGCGCGGAGTTCCTGCGCTGCTGGAGGGCGAGGGCGAGCTCACCACTCCCACCGGCGCTGCTATCCTGGCTGCGCTGGTGACGGAGTTTGGTCCGCCGCCGCCCTTGCGCATACAGGCCCAAGGGTTTGGCGCTGGCACGCGTGAGGTTGCAGACCGTGCCAATGTCTTGCGTGTTCTTCTAGGTGAGGCGCTGGGCCGTGCCCTGCCCGCCTCCGCCCCCACAGTCGTCTTGCTGGAAGCCAACCTGGACGACATGAGTCCCCAGTTGATCGAGCCCCTGATGGCGGCGCTTTTTGCGGCCGGGGCGGTCGATGTGTGGACTACCTCAATTCTCATGAAGAAGGGCCGGCCGGCCTGGCAGGTGTCAGCGCTGGTGCCGCCAGAAAGTGCCCGATCGGTTGAGCAGGCCTTCTTTGCCAATTCCACCACCTTGGGCGTGCGGCGCGCAGGTATGGAACGCACTGTGCTTTCGCGCTCGTTGGCCAGTGTGAAAACGCGCTTTGGGACGGTGTCGGTCAAGCTTGCAGCCGACGGAATCCGCGTGCTCGATGCCGCGCCGGAGTTCGACGACTGTCGTCGTCTCGCCAGCCAGGCCGGCGTGCCTGTCCGCACGGTCTTGGCCGAGGCGTCTGCTGCGGCGTCGCGCCTGCTGCCGTCGAGGAAGCGGAACTGATGGCCCGATCCCCCAAGCCGCGCAAGCCGGCGGCGAAGAAGCCACCACGCCGGCAGGCCGGTTTGGCGCGGTCGCAGCCGGCCGCCGGTCTGCGCGACTACCTCGAACAGATTGTGGACCAAGCCAACGTTCTGGTCATCGCCACGGATCTCGCAGGCCGGGTGGTGGTGTGGAATCGAGCCATGGCCAGGCTGACGGGGTTCCCTCGCGAGACGGTGGTGAGCCGTGAGTTGCTCCTGTGGCTCTCCGACGCGGGGATGCCGGAGTTGGCTCAGATCATGAAACAGGTAGCAGCCGGCGGCGACTTGTCCAACTGCGAGGTCCGACTGCCGTCGGTCAGCGGGACAGTTGCGCGCGCGGCGTTCAATGTGGCCACGGTGCGCGCCGAGGGCGGCCGGCCTTCCGCGGTGTTGGCGGTTGGCCAGGACATCACAGCCTTGCGCGTGCTGCAGAACCAGGTGATTCATGCGGAGAAGCTGGCCACGGTGGGGCAGATCGCTGCCGGCGTGGCGCATGAGATCAACAATCCGCTCACCTCCATCCAGGCTTGCGTCGATGCGGTCCTACACAAAGCCAGCATGGCCACCCAGGGGCGCGTGCCCAACCAGATCGAGCCCGTCGATCTGGAACGGCTCCAGCGTGTCCGGGACGGGGTCGAACGCATTCGGCGTTTCACCCACGACTTGGTTGGCTACGCTCGGCCCTCGCGCGTCGAGATCGAACGGCTGGATTTCAACGAGGTCGTCGAGCACGCGCTGTCCTTTTGCGAGCACATTTTTGCGGAAGCCAAGGCCACCCTGGATCGAGACTTGGCGCCCAACCTGCCACCGGTGCGCGCAGTGCGAGACCAGCTGATGCAGGTGGTGACCAACCTGGTGACCAACGCGGCGCAAGCCCTGGGAGAAAAGGGAGGCAACATCCGAGTTCGCACATTTCACGACGGGGAGACCTCGGTCGGCTTGGCTGTGACCGACACGGGCGGCGGCATCCGTGAGGAGCACCGGGCCAGCATTTTTGACCCGTTCTTCACTACCAAGCCGGCTGGCAGCGGGACTGGATTGGGACTCTCAGTGGTACGCAACATCGTTTACGCCCACGGCGGGCAGATCACATTCCAGTCCAAAGTCGGCAGCGGGACAACCTTCGTGGTAACCCTGCCTGTCAGCCATCCCCAGTCACACAATATTGAGGGAGACAAGTCGACCCCATGAAGCCGGAACAGATCGCCGAGGCCCTGGAAACTGCAGCCAGCCAGCTTGGCGTTAGGGTGCGCTACGAGACGCTTGCCGCTGCTGGGCCGACCGGAGGGGGCGGCCTGTGCAAGGTCAAGGGCGAGTGGTTAATCATTATCGATAGGAAGACCGCAGCCTCAGAGCGCGCGTCGATTTTGGGTGAGGCACTGGCCACCATGGACACGGAACACATCTTCCTGCCGCCCAAGGTGCGCGAGATGCTTGCCCAGCGTCGGGCAATCACGCGCAAGGCGTTGAGCTAGCGACAAGTTCTCCGCCGGAAGAATCGGTGGATGGGCCGGGATGGCGCGTGCCGCCTCATCCCTCCCCTTTGCTCCGGCCTCAATAGGGGTTAGGAATTGATCCGATTCTGCCGAAGTTTCGTTGGCACACTGAGCAATGTCCCCAGACTGAGAAAACTCAATGACTCGGCACAAGAGCTACTTCAACAGATGGATACCCGCCGCGGTCGCCTTGCTTCTGGCCTTTCCCACGTCAGCCGTGGCCAGCCCCACCAGCGGCGCAATCTTCGGCCGGGTGGTGGACCAGGACACGCAGCAGCCGCTTGACGGGGTTACTGTGGTGGCTTCGGGACCGCAGGGCGACCAGGCCGTGCTCACCGACGGCAAGGGACAGTACGAGCTGCGCGGCCTGCCCATCGGCGACTATTTGGTTCGCTTCTTCCGCGGTGCCGTGGCCATCGAGCGCTCCGCCACGGTGTTGATGGACCAGACCGTGAGGGTCAATGCCCGCCTGCCGTCGGCGCCCGAGGCCGTGCAAACCATCGCGGTCACGCAGCGGGCTCCGGCCATTGACGTCGGCTCGACCCGCGTGGGTGTCACGTTGAACCGTGATTTCGCCGCGAACGTACCCAACAGCCTGAGCCTGAGCGGCTTGCTGGAAAAGGCGCCCGGCGCATTTTCGGACCCGGTGGGCCTGGCTTTGTCAGGTGGAACGGGCCTAGAAAACGTCTACTATCTCGATGGCCTCAATGTCACTGCGCTCACCGACGGAGCGTTGGGAATCAACCCGCTGCTTCCCTTTCTCGAAGAGGTCGAGGTGGTGAGCGCGGGCTATGGCGCTGAATATGGTCGCGCCATGGGCGGCGTGGTCAGCATGGCCACCAAGTCAGGAAGCAATGAGTGGCACGGCAGCGCATTCTCTTACCTGTCGCCTGGGGCGTTTTCGGGTAGTCAGCAACGCATCGTCAACCGCTCCACCTCGCTGAGCGGCGTGACCGAACCCGACTACACCACCAACATCGGGGTCGAAGTTGGTGGCCCGATCATCAAGAACAAGCTGTTTATCTGGGTGGGTTACTCGCCCGAGATCATCCGCAACCACTTGGTTCAGTATGCGGACAGGTTTGTCGAGCACATCGATCCAGCCACGGGTCAGCCTGACGGGACCCAGGCCAACAATCCCGACGGCACCCCAATGACCGTTCCGCTCTACCAACGCAGCTATGCGGGTGAGACCACCAACCAACACTACGCCGGCAAGCTGACCTGGAAGCTGGCGCCCGAGCAGACGCTGAGTCTGGGCCTGTATGGGATCTACTCGCAGCAGGAGTACATGCGCGGG
>PMJE01000104.1 GCA_003157315.1 Myxococcales bacterium
TTCCGAATCCTCCGCGCATTGATTGCCTCGAGTTTCACGTGTGCACACAGGATGGGCCTGAGAGTCCCTTAGCATCCGGCCGACAAGCCGGGGCGCTGGCAAGGCGGGCCGAGAACCGGCCCGGAATGTACTACTGTACTTGAGGACCGGAACCGGAGGCCCAACGCCGCCAGCGGCCGCATCGCGTGGGCGAAGGCGAGCTGGGCTTGCCGAAGCCCATCGCGGGAGGTGCGGAACCCTCCCAGGGTTCCGCAGTAGATCGTCGGCCGTCGGTGAATCGAAGCGCGGATGGAGTGGTGCTATGTGCGCATGTGCGCACCTTGGAGCACGAACAGGCTTGCGCCCCATGAAATGTTTTCCTAGCGGACGCCTCTTCTATCTTATGATCGCCGGGGATTCTCCCGAGAATTCTTGATGGCCGCGCCTTTGCAAGCGCAAGATTGGGGAGATATGTCGCCCAGCCGCAGTCGCCAGACTGGATTCACTGTCACCGAGCTAATGGTGGTGCTCGTCATCATCGGAATACTCGCTGCAGTCGCGACCCCCTCCTTGACCCGCGACAGTATGGCGCGCAAGGGGCGCGACTTCGCCAACCAGGTCGCGCAGGGCCTGCAGCGGGCCCACTTCGATGCCATGAGCTTGCGTGTTCGCCAGTCGGCGTCGATCAGCGCGAACCAGGTGGCCTTCTACCGAGAGAGCGACGCGACCACGTCCACGCTCACACGCAGCGTGTTCGCTCCTCCGGGCGTCGTGATCTTGGATGCTGTGCTCGTGGGGGATACCGGAAGCTCCACGCTACCTCGAAAAGTCTATTTCAATGCGATGGGAAATGCATGCTCAACCTTCACCTGCACAAGCCCCGCTTCGTGGTTGGTCCACATTCGCAATGAGAACCTCCCCACCAACCACCCCGACGCCGGCTTTGTCATTTCGGTGACCGGCCTGACGGCATTTGTTTCAACGCGGAATTCTACCCTTTGAAAATGCGACGCACTTCTGGATTCACGCTGATCGAGGTCCTGGTGGCTTTGCTGCTGGGGGCGATTGGACTTCTCGGAACCCTGGCAGTGCAGCAAGCGGTGATCAGCGCATCGAAAACCGCCAACGACGGCGCCGTGGCCTTGCGCCTGGCCAGCCAGAAGCTGGAGGAGTTCAGCACCGTGCTGACCACCGGGGATCCCAACTTGCCGACTGGGAACCCCACCGATGCCGGCACCCCCTACACCAATGTAGACCAGTTCCAGGTTGGGTCACTCGCAAACGCGAGCGGCGACCTTAGCTGGAAGACCACGGTGCCGGTGAACGTTGAGGGCATCGAGCTTGCCACCGGCAAGGCCCCTGAATATCGCTGGACCCGGACGTGGCGGGTGGTGAACCTAGGGTACGGCCAGCCCTACGTCATCTCGGTGGCCGTCACCTACCTCTCGGACACGGGAAACCCCAAGACTGTCCGCCTGGACATGGAACGGAGGAAGTCGTGGTAGTCCGGCGCGCGCCTGAACAGGGCATGACCCTGGTTGAGCTGATGGTGACCATGGTCATCGCGTCCATCGTGGCTGCCTCGACCTTCATGTTCTTTGCCGGCCAGCAGCGCGTGTACGAAACCCAGACCAAGATGCTCAACGTCCAGCAGAACGCATGGGCCGCCATGGAGGTCCTCACTCGCTTCGTGCGTGCCGCGGGCTCGGGCATGTATGGCTGCGTGCGGCCAGTCGGGGGAATCGTAGCGGCGCCTCCTCTCAAGCGCACGCCCGCCACCACCAACCCGGATGACAGTGATAATCCGCCGGTGATCGCTGGCGGCGACCTTTCCCAGCATCCCAACGCTGGCCTGCGCGCGTACAACGTTGCCACCGGCCAGGTGCAGCGAATTCCCCCTCTGTGGATCGTTGATCAGGTGGACTCCAGCAAAGCCGCGAACAACGGAATCGTGTCGCAGACCGATGTGCTTACCGTTGCGCTTGGCAATCGCACCTCAGGCACGACCTTCGACTCGCCACTCGCGGGAGGCGGAGTCACCAAGACGACCGATGCGATCGTACTTCCCGCGGGCAACTGGCAAATGTTTCAGGCAAACGAATTCATGGTGCTGGTCGGTGAGCCAGGAATGGGAGGGGCAGCCAGCGACATCGGGTGTACCCTGCTTCAGGTAACCAATTCCAACCAGGCCAACAACACTCTCGAACACGCGACAAACACCTGGAATCCAGGGAGCATTGTCGCTGGCATGATTCCTGGCAGCTACGGCTATGGTGCGTATACGCCAGACACTAACCTGAACACCGGCGTCCGCAATTTCGGGGAATTCTGGTGGGTGCGCTTTTCCGTGGTAATTGCGAACAGCGCGACTGACAAATACGCGAATCTCACCAACCTTGGCATTCCTGTGCTGATCATGGAACGTCTTGACGGCACGACCACCACCGGTCCCCAGGTGCTGGCCGAGGGCATCGAGGATTTGCAAGTGGCCTTCGCCTGCGACCTCGACGCCAATGGCTCTCTGACCGAGGGCAGCCCAAGCAAGGCCGCGGACGAATGGACCCTCAACGACCCCAACGACGTGATCGCGTTGAACCGAGGGGCCAAGTGCAACCAGCCATCAGCGGTGCGTCTGACACTGGTGGCCCGCTCATTGACCGAAGATAATGGCATCGACGCGAAGTTGAATGTCAATGGCCGGCCTGCCATCGAAAATCATCTGAACGCCTGCTGTAGCACGAGCAACACAACCTGCTGCGACCAGTACCGTCGCCGGGTCATGAGCACCACCGTGTATCCGCGCAACAACTGAGGAGAGGTGCGATGAAAATTGACGACTCTTCACCCCGACCTTCGCTTCGCCGCCCGCAAGACGGGGCTGTTCTGGTGGTGGTCCTGCTCGCCATGATCGGCCTGCTGGGCATGGGGCTGGCCGGACTGTACCTGACCAGCGGTAGCATCCAGATGAACTCCAACATCAACATGCGCAACCAGGCCCTCTACGTCGCGGAAGCAGGCATCCAGACCGCAAAGGGCATTATCAACCGGACCGTCCTCGGGTCCCCCGACTGGAATCCCGACATAAACGGCATGCTTGCCGGCATCCATAGCCCCTCAGGGGCAGTGGTTGCCACGCCGTCGGGTTACACTGACGAGATCCCGGGCAGGGCCGGTACCGACCCGAGTGACTATGGTTGTTCGGGGAAGTCCAGCAACGGCGTTTCAACCCGCGGGGCATACTTGCGCGACGAAGACCCTCCACCGTCGGGTTTTGGGTGTCAAACCGACCCAACCGCGCCACTCCAACCAGTTTACATAGGCTGCTACTACCCGCCCAAGTACTCGGGCAGCACCCTTGCCTACAACGAGGCGCCAGCCGACCCCAATGCCATGAGTCCTACGCCTACCCAATACATGGGCCAATACACCCTCTTCATTCGTCAGGATTTGGGCGAGTGCCGACTTGGGGGCGACAACTTCACTAGGGACGGCAACAACATCGTAGTCATACGCTCCGAGGGCACCGCCTCGGACAACCGCACCAAGGTCGTCCTGGAAGTAACCATGTCGACCAACCCGAATGTCCAGATTCTGTCCCAGGGACTCGCCACCGTCTGCCCGGCCGGCGCCGCGGGCTGCGATGACAACGCCTCTGTGCAACAGGGTATCACAGTGGGCCCACCGGGGGGGGGCGGCGCGGGCGGCACCACTGGTGGCAGCGGTGGTACGACCGGCAGCGCTTGCAGCAAAACCAGTGACTGCCCAACAGGATATTTCTGCTGCGACGGCGCCTGCATGAGCGCCACCGACAACAGTCTGCACTGCGGCGCTTGCGAAGCAAAATGCGCCGGGGGTCACTGCTGTGACAACAACTGCTGCGCCTCCTCTGGACAGGCCTGCTGCAACGGCCCCAACGGCCTTACCTGCGTGGCAAGCCAAAGCGGTACCACGAATTCTAGCTGCGGCTTCTGCGGCACTGACTGTACCGCCACAAGCACGACTTCCTGCTGCCCCAACTCCGCCGGCTCAACCTACGTCTGCGTCGACGAGGCCTCCGACCGCAACAACTGTGGCAAGTGCGGCAATAGCTGCGGCAGCGCAGGACTCTGCTGCCTCAGTGCTTGCTGCGGCAGTGGACAGATTTGTTGCAGCGGTGGCTGCCAGGCGGACCCAGGGTGTCCTGCAATCACTGCAATAGGTGTCTACGGGCCATGGGACTCAGGCGTCTTTCAGTTCAGTCAGTGGCTGAACACCAAATCCAAGGGTTGCCAGTTTGGTAACACGCCGCTGGAAACCCCTAGTCCCGGTATGCTGTATAAGTATATTCCCGCTCCACCCTACACACACCAGGTCATCATTCTCTTGGACGTGGCTAACAACACCCAGGACCTGGCAAACTTCATGGCCGCCAACAAGGGCTACTGGTATCACTCAGTAGGAACCTCCGGGTACAACGCCCACGGCACGATGAGCGGCCCACTCAACGCCACAGATGCCGCGGCGCTTGGCGCATTCGTCCGGGGTGGCGGAGGCCTGGCGACCACTATCGGCGTCTCATGTGATGACAACGAGCTGGCCTTTGTGAATCAGGTACTGGGATCGGTTACCAACAACGATCCCAATAATCCCACTGTCAAGTACGTCAAGACCGACGGCGGCATATGTGTCTTCCCGAATCAAACAACCCTCAGCGGCACTTGGGTGAGCGGCCAGGGGCCTGGGTTCAAGACAGCCTCTTCAATTGCCAAGGCGATTACCAGTGGCGTAACCGCCTTGGATCTCAATGGTGCATATGCCCTTTTCACTAGCCTGAGTGACTCTGGTACTTTCTCCTCCTATGCTAGCGCCAAGGACGCCACCGGCACCTACCTGGTTGGCTTTGCCGGAGAGTTCGGCAGCGGACGTCTGAACGTGTGGGGTGACGAGTGGATCACCTACGACGCCGTGTGGAACAACGCGCAGAAGAAGTATCTGGCGTCGAAGTACTGGGCGAATGTCATCGAGTGGCTCGGCCAGTGTCCCTCCACCGGGGACGGAGGAACGCCATAGTTCTCCCGCGGGTGTCAATGCCCGGTCTGGTAGCCCCAGAATACGTGAAGCCCACTGCCTGCTGACCCTTTGGTCAACCAGCAGTGGGCTCCTTCGATGATGCTAGTGTTGCCGCGAACAGCGGTCTACATCATGCCGCCCATACCGCCCATGCC
>PMJE01000425.1:0-3585 GCA_003157315.1 Myxococcales bacterium
GCTCGGCCTCGCGCGATGGTGCGCCGCCAGCGAAGCCGGCGGGCTCCCCACGCGACTAGTCCGTAAACACGATGCTGCGCACGCCTGGGTGCAAGGTCACTTCCTTCTCGTGCACCTGGCCCAGGGCAGGCACAAAGAGGCCGATCTTGTGCACGCCGGGGTCTACCCGCAGCTTGCTGAAGGGACACAGGACGCCGGTTTCCTTGCCGTCGACCACGATGGGCAGCTTGCCCTGGGTGGTGCACTCGGCGCGGAAGCGAGCATCGCCGGTCATGGGCGGCTCGACCGCCAGCAGTTCCTTGGATACCTGCGTGCCCTCGCTGGCCGTCACAGCGAAGGCAGCCGAAACGTGACCGGCGAGAACCAGCACCACCTGAGCAAGGCCAGACTCGATCCTGGCCTGTAAGGGTGTTCGTCCGCGTTCCTTGCCGCTGATCCACACGTCGGCACCGGCCGGCTGGCTGGTGATCGAAACACTGACCAGTTGGCCCGTTCCGGCGCTGTCCGACACGCCCTTGCTCCAAGTTGCCGGCGCCGTAGCTCCGGCGGCAATGACCTTCTTGTCCGCCGTGATAGGCGCCGCCAACTTTTCCGGCCTCTCCGCACCTGCCTTTTTCGCTGGCGAGGGCGCCCCTGCGACGGCTGGGACCGAGCCGCGCACTGCTGGCGGATCGGCTCTTGTCTCGCCCTCCGATGGCTGCTCAGTTTTGGCCGGGACGTCGTCGGCAGCCGGGGCCGGCAGGGGCGTTGCGGCCTGTGGCCTCGCCTGGGCAGACGGCTGCCTGCCTCCCAGCAGCGCGTTCCATGACTTGCCCCGTGCCCCGACAAAGAACCCTGCCAGTCCACCCGCCAGCACGCTGGCTCCCAGCACTGAGCCCACGACTACCCAGATCAGTCGGCGGTTCGGGTGCTTGGCCGCGCGGTCGTCAGAGGAGGTCGCCCACTTGGGGATTGATGTTTGCGGCAACTGCGGACGCCTGACCGCTGTGCTGCGCGCGACACCACCCGACGGTAGCTCAGGGGCTGGCCGCAAGTGTGACGGGGTCCGAGCCACGCCGGCCTCGGGCAGGGCGGCGATTTCAGACTTGGGCAGTGGCTGGGCGCTGTCAGCGAAATACCCAGGCGCCACCGCCGGCCTATCGCCATCGTCCAAGTAGCCATTGGACTCGGGTGCGGATTGGGTCTCGTCTTCTGCGAAGGCCACGGCTTCGGCCGACGGTGTGCGGTCGTCCGCAAAGCGCACAGCCTCGGGTGCTGGCGGGCCGCCGATCCCACCGGCCAATTGTCCGGGCAGCCCGAATGCCCCGGCCGGAGGCCAGGGCGAGGTCGATCGGGCGCCGTCTGGCGAATCGACCAACTCATCCTCAAGCAGGGCGTGGCCCCGGGGCTGCTCGGCCGCGCGTGGCACCTCTGGCTCGGCCAGCCGAATCTCATCCCCGCTGGCCTGCGAGCCCACGCCGGGCACAACCTCAAGCGGATAGTCAGCGGTCCGCGCAGGCGCAGGCCGAGTTGATTCATCCAGGGCGAACGGCGGCAGGCTCGCCTCCCGGCCGCCCATGCCGCTCGCTGGCCCGACTGGAGGGGGGCCTGGCAAGTCGGGCTGTGCCGGCTCAGCCTCGATCTCGTCGAAGAGGCCCAAGCCGCTCGCTGGATCGCCGAACGGGGAAGCAATTCCAGCCTGACCGCCGAGAGCGGCAAGGGCGCGCGCGCCCCAGGTTGCAGGCGGCGCATCGAATGCAGGCACGCTCGGAGGCATCGCCTCCCCGGCGTCTTGCATGGCGGACGGCTCCTCGCCTGGGGAAGGCACGGGCGAGGAGAAGAAACTCTGGACCGATCGGACCGCGGGCTGGCCGGCCGGCTTGGCTTGGACTGGCTCACCTGTCCGAGGCTGCAGCGGTCCCTCCAACCCATAGGCGTCGTCGTGTTCCACCTCGGAAGGCGGCGGTGGCGCATCGTCGACCCCTTCGGGCGCGTCGGCTAACGACGCTTCAGCCGATTCTGCCGGCGCAGCGGTCGAGGAGCCCTGGATGAGTGAACCAAGATCGGCGACCAGNNGGCCGCGCGGCGGGGCTCATCGAAAGCAGGCGGCCGATCAACAGCCCTAGATCTTCGGGAAGCAAAGAGAGCGCAATCTGCGTGTCAGCTGCGCGCCGGCCCTGGGGCGGCAGATCGCCGTTGCACAGCTCGAAAAGCAGAACCCCGAGGCTGTACACGTCTCCGGCTCTCGTGCAGTCGGCGGCGGGAGCCGCCAGCTCGGGCGCGATGTAGGGCAGAAGGCGCCGCGGCCGCGGCTCGAACGGGCGACGAACCGAAGCGCGCAGGCCGAAGTCGAGCAGCCGAATCGCCCCGCGCGAGGTGATGAACACGTTGCCGGGACAGAGAGCGCCGTGCAGGAAAGGCGGATCTTGCGCGTGGGCAGCCTGCAGTCCACGCGCCACCTCGGCGCCCAGGTAGGCCACCAAACGATGCCAGCGGCGGGCCGCCTCGCCCTTGCCCGTGGCCNNGGCCAGCACGCCCGCCTCGCGCGCACGCTCGAGGAACTGGGCCAGGTCCACCCCGTCCATGAACGGCGTGACCGCGAAGACCACCCCTTCGCCCGAGTCTGCCTCCACCACCTTGGCGACGCGGGGATCGGCAACGGTTGCGCTGCGCCGGGCGGCTTGCAGGAAGGGCTCGCTCACTGCGGCTGGGACTTCCGATCGTTTGAGTCGCAACACCTTCAACGCAAAGCTGCGATCCAGCCCAGCCAGGCCCTTGACGCGCGCGCGGTAGGTTTCGAAGCCGCTGTCCCCGCCGATCTGTTCGGCGCACTCGTAGCGGCCCAGCTTTTTGGGGCTAGGATCGCCTGCTGCCGGAGGTCCGAGGATTTGCGGCATCGATGTTAGTATCGGTGGGAAGACGCGCGCTCTGGACTGATGCTTCGCACGTTTGGCTCGGCGCAGGAACGCGCCAGATCAGACCGCCTGCCATTGTACGATCGGCGCTGGCGAGGCCGCAATCGCACGCCCCGCCGCGGGGCACCGTTGACGGCTCGCGCCTAAGTGTCTAAAATCATGGCATTTGAGTACCTTCAGGCCCCGCGACGCCGCAAGTGAACAGGCAAGCGCCGCCCAGGCTGAAGGTGCGCCCTGGACCCTTCGCTTTATCTCCGGCAAGTATCAAGGCGGCGAGTTTCCTCTGCGCCCGAACCGCGAGATCGTGATCGGCCGTTCGTCTGACCTGGACATGGTCCTGGTCGAGGACATGGTTTCGCGCAAGCACGCGAAGATCGTCACCGACGGCCGGACAGTGTCGATTCAGGATCTGGGGTCGACCAACGGCACCTTCGTAAACGGCGAGAAGGTGCGCAGCATGCAACTCAAGGACGGCGACCGCATCCTGGTCGGCACGTCCATCATCAAGTTGGTCACGGGAGGTGGCGAAGCCCGAGCCCCAGCGGCCTCGCTGTCCGAGATCGAAGCGCGCTCCAAGATGCAGGTCACGGCCAGCCGGCGGGTGGCGCCCAAGTCGATGTCGGGCAACATCGAAGAGATCCCCCTGCCCGACCTACTCCAGTTGCTCTCCACCAGCCGCAAGTCGGGCGTG
>PMJE01000425.1:3600-16259 GCA_003157315.1 Myxococcales bacterium
GACGACCGCCGGGTGATGGAGGAACTGCAGGATTCCACCGAGGGCTTGCTCATGGAGGGCATGCGCCAGCTCGACGAATTCAAAGAGCTGTCGCCCAAGTTGCCGCCGCTTTCGGCCATAGTGTCAGTGCCCAGGCCGCTCGGGCCGCGCCTGCGCGATCTTGCGCCCGACCATCTCGACGTCATCCAGATTGGGCTGGGCGGTGCCACCGTACAGGCCATCTTGGATCAGAGCCGCCAGACCGATCTCGACACCGCTCAAGCCATGCTGTCGCTGCTGGAGCGCGGGTATCTGGTGGTGGGCTGATTCAGCGTTCTTGCCGCCGCCCCCTGGCGCGGCTCTTTCGGGTGCAGGGTGAGGCCGGCGCGCTGCCGGCCACCCTGCGTGACGCCATCGCCCGCTCCCGGGACATGGTCGGCGTTGCCTCGGTGTCCAAAGCTCGCGCCGTGGACCAGAATATCCCATTCTGCCAATTTCCTACGATTCATCAATTGACTTACCCATCCTGGACAGTATGCTAAGACCATGAAGACGGCGACGAAGACAGATACGGTCCACTTTTCGGTAAAGGGCCAAGTCGTCATTCCTCGCTGGCTCCGTCGGGAGTTCGAGATCGAGGAAGGCACCCGTGCCCATGTCCAATCCACCCCGCAAGGCATCCTCATCAAGCCCGTCACCCGCACCTACATAAGGAGCCTGCGCGGCTCCCTCAAGGGCAGCGGCGTGATGAAGGCCCTGCTTGAGGATCGCAAGCGCGAGCAGGAACTTTGACATGGCCACCAAGGTCTTGGATAGCTGGGCACTGCTCGCCTTCTTCGAGGACGAGCCGGCGGCGGAGGTGGTGGAGAAACTCCTTCAGCAAGCCGCTGACGAAACCCACAAGCTCTTGCTGAGCGTAGTCAACTGGGGCGAAGTCTACTACACCACCATGCGCCGGCTATCCCAGGCGGCGGCAGAGCAGAAGGCTCAGGAGATTGCCGCGCTACCCATAGAGATCGTCGGCGTGAGCGATGACCTCGCCCTCACCAGGCAAGCAGCCATCTACAAGGCCACGCACAGGATGTCCTACGCCGACTGTTTCGCCGCCGCCCTGTCCAAGCAGAAGAACGCCGAGCTCCTCACCGGCGACCCGGAGTTCAAGGCGGTCGAGAAGGACATCAAGATCCACTGGCTGAAGTGAACCTACAACACCTTCTTCAGAAACTGCCCGGTGAAGCTGGCTTGCACCTTGGCTACCTCGTCGGGGGTGCCCTCGGCGATGACTTGGCCGCCGCCCGGGCCGCCGCCCGGGCCCAGGTCGATGACCCAGTCGGCGCTTTTCACCACGTCCAGGTTGTGTTCAATGACAATCACGGTGTTGCCCAAGTCGCGAAGCCAACCGGCTTCGCGCAGGCCGGCGATGGTCAGAGTTTCCGGCTGAGTTTCAGCGTCACGGCCCGATGCCAGTAGTGGAACGCTTCCGGGTTGACCGTCTTCATTTTGTCCAGCCAAGCGAGATCGGTGCCGTTGAGTGTTGCTGCCCTCACGGCATCCAACTGGACGGCGCTGCCGGTGTACCGATCAGTCGCAAAGTTGAACGCGGTGCCGGAGCGCATGTGAGCCACAAGCACTGCCGCCTTTGCGGCCAGGGTTCGGCGAGCTTCCTGGCTGGTCACATATTTCGGTTCGATCAGGTGTCCCCTCAATCGGGCAAGCCCGTCTTGTAGCAGTGGCCCATCAGGATAGTTCGCGCAAATCGTTGGCTTGGTTGCCGTCAGCGCGAGGCAAGCTCGCCATGTGTCGTCGAGCGCTTGCTCACGTGTGGGACGTGATTCGCGGTACTCGGCCTCGAGGGCGCACACGGCAGCGTGAACCCTGTCCACCACGACGAAATCGTTGGCCGCATCGAACAGCGCACCGACGTCGAAAAGCTGCTTGGCAACCTGCTGCACGTCAGCCGCCGACCCATCGGGGTTGCGGAGCGGCACGCCAGTCGTGGACGGCGCAAACGCGGCCAACTTGTCGCCGAGTAGGCTTGCGATGGTCGGTATGCGCACGAGCACCTCTCGCTCTGGCTGCAAAAAGCTGGTGCGGATTGGCAGCCCAATGACCTCATGGGCCTCGCGCGATTCCTCGACCACATCGAGCAAGACCTCGGTCTCGGGATTGCCCGGCAACACGGATCGGTAGAAGAACTTGAAGTGCCGCCGCTGGGGTAAGTCGCGCGTGCCGCGCTGGTCTTCCACCCAGCGCAGAAATGGTGCGCGTTCACCGATCCGTGCGACCGCGGCGTCGACCTCGGGCGCTGGCCTGCCGCAGACAATGTCGATGTCGCGCGAAAGCCGGCGCGGCTCGGGCAAGTGCAGCAGCAGGCTGGTACCGCCCTTGAAAAGAAACTGCAGGCCGCTTTCGGCCAGATGACCGAGCAAGGTCAGGGCATGGACGCACTTCTCAAGGATCCCTGGATCGCAATTTCCCAGCGCCCTGCGTTGGGCGCGAATCCAGTCGGCCGTGAAGACCTGGGCTGGAAACATAGCGATTAACTAACGCCACTGGAGGCGCTGGAGTGGCGTTGGTTAATCGCTTCGATGGCAACCCGACGCGAATCAGCGTAGCGCTGAAGTGCTGCAACATTAAGCAGATGCACCTCAAGCACACTGCGAACCACGGCCTGGGCCTCGGAACTGTCCATCAAGGCAAGCAGCGGGGCCTCGACGATCAGATCCACCAGGATCTTCTCGATCGACGCCTGGCGGCCCTCGGCAAGGGGCTGTTTTGACAGCGCGGGGCGCAGAACGACGGTCTTTTCGCCTGGCCTGATGCTCTGGGCGGCGGTGCTGGGCGGGGGATCGACCGCCACGTTCCATTTCAAGTCAACCAGCGCCTCCCCGATGGACGCGAGCGTGTCGGCCGGCGCGTGCAGGAACGCCACGGGCTGCGCAAGCAGGTGGTGCATCCACGGGTTCACCTGCGCCGTGCTCCACACGGTGAAGTCGAGCAGCGGGAATGCTTTTTCCACCGCGCGAACCAGCTTGGCAACCGGCTTGGAATCCAGCACCACGCGATCGCCGAGGCGCGAATACCAGCCGCGGCCGGCATCGTGAACGAAACCCTGCTTCACTGCCTCGGTCAAATAGACGCTGAGCGAGCTGTCTTTCAACGCCAGCTCTTCGTCATTGGCCGCGGCCTGGATGGACTCGTAGGGGAAGTACGCGCGATCCTCTTTCAACCGGCCCAGCACGCGGAAGAAGAGCGACTGCTTGTCGTCGGTCTGGCCGCTGGGAGTCGCCTTGGCTGACCAGCGGCGATCCTCGGCATCCAGACCGTAGAGCGCGGCGACCCGGGCATCGATCTCGGCCTCCACCTTGGCGATCTGCTCGGTGAGGGCAGCGGTCTCGTCGCGGGCGGATTCGTGCAACTTGGCCGGCTGTTTCTTCGCCCGCCTGGCGAACTCGTCGGAAGACAGCGTCCACGGCTGTTCGAGCGGATTGCGCGAGGTGCTCTCGGCTGGGTCGAGGCCGATCGCGCGGAGAAACTTCTCCACCCGCGATCGTCGCTGGCCGTGCAGCGCCTGCGCCTTTTTCGCGAGAGCGCCGACCGCTTTGCGGTCGGCAGTCGAGGCATCGGGGATGGGGAGCGTCTCCAAATACTGAGCTTTGAAACGTAGAAAACCTCCTCTTATTTCCGCAACGCAGTTAACGAGATACCACCAGGAAGACTCGGAATTCAGAACGCCCAGGAGATAGAAATCGCCGGTGGGCAACGCGAAAACGGTGGAATCTATGAAACTGCTGGACTCGTCGATCGCAAAGCGACACTCCCTTGTGATATCGGGATAGACGATCTTCTTGGCCCGGAACAGCGCATCGTACGCCTCCTGAGGCTGCTGCAACTCGAACCATTGCTGGTCCGTCGCTCGCGCCTCCAATCCGGCTTTGAACGAAAGAAGATGACTGCGAACCGCCGGATATCGGCTGATCGCGATTCCGTGCCTCATGTTGAGCAGGTAGCGTTGTCTTGAAGCGATGTTGTACTTGCGGATGTCCGAGCCAACCACGAACGGCTCGACCACCTCCAAAGAGCCTGGGTCCTTGTCGATGAGTGTCGCTCGCGCATCAGCGTCGACAATAAACGCGTCGTTTAGGCCCGAGACGATTCCTCGACAGATCCTTCCATCGAGCAATTTGCCAAGGCTGCCTCCGGATGCCTCCATCTTGCGACGCCTCTCCGTCGAGGAAGCTACGGCAAGGCGGGGTTTGCCTTGACCGAACTGACTCGCCGGAACATCAAACCGAAGTCGCTCAAAGTGCGCGCGAACACCTTCTGCGTAGCAGGCATCGAGATCCTTGACGGCCGCCCATTTGGTAGGCGTGTCGCTTCGAGGTTTCTTCTGCCAAAGGAAGATGCACGGATACGCCGTCGCTGACTCGAAGACGGGCAGGTCGCCGAAGTCCATGACCACCTTGAACGCCTGGTCGTCGAGGAGGTGTTGGCGCAAGGCCTCGCCGTAGCCAGCGCGGAGCCACTTGTTGGACGAGATGAAGGCCGCAACACCGCCCTGTCGGAGCAGTTCGTGGGCGCGGGCGTAGAAATAGATGTAGAGGTCAGCGCGCTCGGCGTGAACTTTGGGAAAACGCATCCGGAGGATGGGCTTCTGCGGCTTGATCAGCTCCATGCGCACATAGGGTGGATTCGCGACGATTATGTCGAACCCGCCCCCGCGCGCGCCCGATGCCGCCTTGTCAGTCCCTGGGTCGGTCGCGGGCTCAAACACCTCGGCGAATTCGCTGGCCCAATGAAAGGCATTGGTCGGGCCTTCTCGAAAAGCATCGAACGCGGCCTTCTTCTCGGCGATCTCCTTGTGCAGCTTCTCTTTGGCTACTCCGTGGGCGCGAAGATAGGCGGCCTTCTTCTCGCGCAGCTCGCGAACCAGCTTGGAAGAGAAGTTGCTGATATCCGCGGGCGCGGCAGCGGCCAGCGAGTCGCCCTGCTCGATCTTGAAATCGAGGTTGGGCAGTGGCGGCGGCGTGTTGCCCTCGAAATCGACGGCCAAGGAAAGCCACAGGCGCAGGCGCGCCACGTTCACGGCAAAGGCATCCAGGTCGACGCCGTACAGGTTGCGTTCGATGATCTGCAGCTTCTTTTCGTGCGCGGTGGTGGCATCCAGCTTGTATCCGTTGCCGAAGATGCAGGTCCGCAGATCGATCAGCTCGTGCAACATGCCCAGCAGGTACGCGCCCGAGCCGCAGGCCGGATCGCAGACCGTGACCTGGTTCACCGCCTGTTCGATGGCCTCGCGATCGCGAAGCTGGCTGGGCTGGTGCTCGTGGACGAACGCCTCCAAGGCCGAGCGCGCCTCGGCGGGACAGCGGTCGGCCAGGTACTCGACCAGGGCCTCGCGGCACATGAAGGATACGATGGGCTTGGGCGTGTAGTAGCTGCCCTGCTCGTGGCGGCCGGTGACCAGTTCTTCGAAGACCTTGCCAAGCATCTCGGGATCGACGGCGACGTCGATCTCCAGTGGCGTGCTCTCGGCCACGGTGAAGTTGTAACGGGAGAAGAGGCCACTTTCCGGGTCGAGAATCGCGGCGATGGCCTCGTCGGGAACGATCACACCGGGGCGATCATCTTCGGTGTCTCGGTCAAAAAGGCCACCGTTCAAATAGGGAACATCGCCCACCAGATCGCGCAAGACACCGCCGCGATTGATGGCCATCAGGTTGCGTTCCTGCGGGTTGTTGAGCGCCGAAAAGAAGAGCAGCCGCAGGCGGTCGGCGTAGAAATTGGGCGTGCCCTGCGACTTCGACTGCGAGTTCCAATAGTCATCTCGAACCGCAGCCAGGTAGTCGGTGCGGTTGCCAAAACGCAGCCAGCCCTTGCGCTCGATGAAGGCGAGGAACATCAAGCGGTTGAACAACCGCTGGGTGAACAGGCGCAGCGCCTCCTTGTCGGAAAGCGATGGACGGATCAGGCTCTCTACCTGGTCGAACACGCGCCCGTAGTCGCGAAAGAACTCCTTGAATAGCGGCTCGACCTTGAAGGCACCCAAGAGAGCGTCCAGGTCGGCCACGCCACCGTGAGCCCGAAGTCCCTCCATGCGTTCGGTCAGCGTGCGGCAGGGTTGTCCCGGGCCGAGAAGATAGGTGTAGCGTCTGGGCGCGGTCTCGTTGCGAGAAAGCTGACCATCCTCCCCGATCTCGCTCGTGCGAGCGACGAAGGAAAAACGGTAGTCTGGGCTGTCCCCGCGGAAGAAGCCGAGAACCGCGTGCGCCTGTTGCTGATCGATGAACCGGGCCACCAGGTTGCGCAACCCCACCCGGTTGCGCTGCAGATCGACCTGACCGGAGACCTGCACCTCCAGAACCGCAACTTTGCGCTGGGCGGCCAGTTCAATGCGGGCGAGTTGGGCGGCCGAGATCACGTTCTCGACGCCAAAAGCCAGCGGTTGGGGCCGACTGAAGATTTCGGTGGTGGGAAACAGATCTCGGAGCAGACGGAGCCAGCCGCCGGCATCGAAGGGGGAGCGGAGGAATCGTTGAAGTTCCTGGGGGTTCACGTCCGTCTTTCGTGGTCAAAGGATTCGGACAGAATGATCTGGGGGGCCGTGTCGACAGTCGCGGTATCTGGCCCAGCAAGGACTAGACTTTCCATTTCCTTCAACGGATAGCGCTTGAGGATGTCCATGACCTTGTCGGCAAGCGGCGCCGGGGCAAGATTCACCTTCTTGGTGTCACGCTGGAGCAGGTTGATATCCCGCTGCAAGCTCTGGAAGCGGGCACGTGCAACGGCAAGCTTGCCGAGGCGAATCAAGCGGCGCTCATCATCGGACAGAAAGTCAAATCCCAGGAAGGCATCCAAGTATGCGAGGGCGCGGCGCTCATTCGGCCCCTGCTTGGAGTCGACAACCTGGGGCAGCACCGCTTCCGCGAGAACCTGCTGGCTGAATGCCTCGACGGCGGCACCAACCTGGCTGTGGTGCTCGCTGTGGAGCGGAATAGCTGGCTCGGCAGGATCGAGAGCGCGGAACTCACGGGCCGCATCGAGCAAGGTAATCTCTTCCGGGGAGCCGCCCAGTCGCATTCGGTAGAAGGCGTCGCGAAGACGGTTGCGGATGAAGGCCACCGTGGAGAAAGCGCGGGCGTTGTCTCCACGGCCCACGCGACAGCGGGCGGGGAGCTTCGCCACGCGGCGGAAGGTCTCGGGCTGGTCACGACGGAATGCGCGCAATTCCATCAGCAGGGCCAGGCGCTCGTCCTTTTCCTCCTCCTCCGGGCTTCGCTCGAAAAGCCCGAAGCTGTCGACCTCTTCGTCGGTGGAGTAGATTTGGCTGTCCTCGCCAAGCGCCGTGTGGAACGCCTGGAGTTTCATGATGGCTTTCTTTTTCAGTTCGATATCGTCGTCGACGCACGCGGTTGGATAGAAATTGTAGATGTAGATGCGTGGGGCGCTGGAGCCGATGCGGTTCAATCGGCCAACCCGCTGCATGAGACGGGTCGCGTTCCACGGGGTGTCATAGTTCACGACGATGTTCGCTCGGTGAAGGTTCACCCCTTCGGCGAGTACCTCAGTCGATATCAGGATATCGAAGTCGTGTCGGCGTTTGCCGGTGTAGTTGGCGTCGAAATTGGCGGCGACCTCATCGCGAAGCGCGGCCCGGCTATCGGAGTCGACGACGAGCACCTTTGGGAACCCCTCACTCGACAGACGGCGCCTGAGGTACTCCGTCGTTTCCTTCGATTCAGAGAACACGACAAGCTTTCGCCCCTCATGGTTGATGGCTCGGTCGCAGAGCTCACCCCGGAGGCGGAGAATGAATTCATCAAACTTCGGATCGACCCCCGAGGACACGAGCTTCGCCCACTCGGCAAGTATGGGCGTGGTCTTGGCAAGATCGGACTGCAGGCCGGCGAGTAGGTCGTCGGAGAAGTCCGCGGGCGTGCATACTTCGATGGTCGGGTCCGTCGCCTGCCGATCGGCAATCAGTGCGACCAACTCATCCTCGCGGTCGGCCAGAAGTAGTGGGGTTACGGGCAGGTTGGGTGCGATGTACACCGCACCACGCTCGAACATCTCCACCATCACCCGCGTGGCATCGCAGAAACGACGAAGTGATTCCTTGAACGCTGTGAATGAACTGTCCAGCCGCTTGACCAGCAGGGTTCGCATGATGACCGCGAGTTGCTGAGAGATGCGATCGACGTCGCGGTACTTTTGCTTCAACTCGGCTCGGAGAAACGACAACGCTCGATAGCGGTTATACGTCAAGCCATCGGGACCGGCGGCGGACAGCAGCTTGACCGTGCGCTCATAGAGCGCTTCCACGTCGGGCGGCAACCGGTAGAGGATGTGTCTTGGCCGCTCGACCGTCGGAAAGACCACGCCCTGCTCCTCAAGGTCTTTGCTGTACTCCTCATTTTCGCGAAGGTCGGTGCGGGTACGGCGGATGGTAATTTCGGAAATCACCCTGGTCCGAATCTTCTCGTAAATGGTGACGACCTGGCGGCGGGCAGTGCCGATGTCTGGCTGCTGCTTGGCATCGCGGAACTCGCGCTCGCATTGGGCAAAGAAGTTTTGCAGGTTTGCCACCCCCAGGGTCGAGTGCTTCAGATCCTGGAACAGGGAAAGTAGATTGCGAATGTCCTGCGGGGAGTTGTTCAGGGGCGTCGCCGTTACCAGGATGACCCGCTTTGGAGCGTTGGTGCCGTCGGGAAGTCTGCGCTGGGTTCCCGACTTGCAGATGCGCTGGAGTTCGGCGAACGCATCAGAGGTATCGTTGCGGAACTTGTGGGCTTCGTCCACGATCACCAAGTCGTACTTCTTGGGGTCGCGCACCTTGTGAAGCGAACCGTTGGTGACGACCTTCTTGTTGTCGATGCGGAAGCTGTCGAGCGTTTCTTCCCAGGTGTCGACCAGTGAGGGCGGCGCAACCACCAGGGTGTGCGAGCGATGCTCGGGAAACCCGTTGTGGAAGAAGAACTTCTTCGCGATCAGGGCGGCGATCATCGTTTTGCCGAGACCGACTACGTCGGCAAGAAAGAAGCCGCCGTGCTTCTCGAGCAGCCGGTGTCCCGATGACACCGCATCGTTTTGGTACGAGAGGCGTTTGTATCCGTCAGGAAGGTCGGCAACTGCGTTGGGGTCGTAGTCGATGGCAGGTCCGAAATACTCGGCGAGAAGCTTGAAATAGATCTCGTAGGGGCTGGCCAGCGAGGCTAGATAGGTAGAGTCTCGGACGGCGAGTACGGTCTTGGGCAGGATCTCGACCGACTCTGACCAGAGCCTTTCGAACTCATCGCTGGCGAAACGCACCTCGGGATAGTCGTGCAGAAGGACGTTGAACTCGTAGTTGCGCGCGTGCTCCTCGGACCCGAGACCGGCTGCCGTCAGATTGGATGAACCGGTGATGACGGCGCCGGCTTTGTGCTCGCAGAACCCGGCTGGTCGAAAGATGTAGATCTTGGCATGCAGCCGCTTTGCTGGATGTGCCCGGACTAACAGCTTTCCAGAGACCACGTCGTCCACGAACTGGAGAACCCCAGTCTCGATCTCCGGCCGGTATGCTGCCTCCTGGATATCCTCCTTCAGGCGCACATGGAAGTCATCGAGGGCCTTGGCGGGATCAGCGAGGAAGAGCAGTCCTCGTTTGTGGTAGTCGGAGACGATCTCGTCGACGTCGATGCCGACCAGAATGCGAACATGGGGCACCTTCGTGAGGTGCGGCCGGAGGGCGAAGTAGCCGGAGGCTCGCAGGTAACCGACCAGGGCATCGAACCATTCGATGTCGGGGTTGTGGTGGAAGACGCCCTCCAGCTTGGCCAGCAGCGTGTTGCTGCCGTGGTTCGTGAAGAATCGGGTGGACATTGTGGCGCGTGGGGGCTTGGAAGCGTGGGGCAAATCCCTGGCCGACTAGACCGCCATGATACCTCGCGTTCCAGAACTTTGGGGCGTTCGAATCGGGGTTTTCTGCGCGGGAGAACCGCCGCTTGCCGCCACGCCCGTCGTGGTGCTACGCGAGGCCCATAGTTACAGCACCTTTCGCAGAAACTGCCCAGTGAAGCTGGCTTGCACCTTGGCTACATCGTCGGGGGTGCCCTCGGCGATGACTTGGCCGCCGCCCGGGCCGCCGCCCGGGCCCAGGTCAATGACCCAGTCGGCGCTTTTCACCACGTCCAGGTTGTGTTCAATGACAATCACGGTGTTGCCGGCATCCACCAAGCGCGCCAGCACACGCAGCAATTGATCGATGTCGGCGAAGTGTAGGCCCGTGGTCGGCTCATCCAGGATGAACATGGTGCGGCCGGTGGCTTTCTTGGCCAGCTCGCGCGACAGCTTCACTCGCTGTGCTTCGCCGCCGGAGAGAGTTGTGGCTGCCTGACCCAGGGTCACGTAGCCCAGGCCCACCTCGCGCAGGGTTTCCAGCTTGGGTCGCAGCTTGGGGATGTTTTCCAAAAAACCGCAGGCTTGGTCGACCGTCATGTCGAGCACGTCGGCGATGCTGGCCTGGCGGTACTTCACCTCCAGGGTCTCGCGGCTGTAGCGCCGCCCGCCGCAGGCGTCGCACTCGACATACACGTCGGGGAGAAAATGCATCTCCATGCGCACGATGCCGTCGCCCTGGCAGGCCTCACAGCGGCCACCCTTGACGTTGAACGAGTAGCGGCCGGCGCGGTAGCCGCGCGCCTTGGACTCGGGCAAATTGGCGAACAGATCGCGAATGTGGGTGAATACGCCGGTGAAGGTTGCCGGGTTGGATCGCGGTGTGCGGCCGATCGGCGATTGGTCCACGTCGATGACCTTGTCCAGGTGTTGCAGCCCATCGATGCCGTCGAACTCCGCGCTGGGCGCCCGCACGCCGTGCAACCGCTGCTTCAGCGCGGGCAGCAGGGTGTCTACGATCAGGCTCGACTTGCCCGAGCCGGACACGCCGGTCACGCAGGTGAGCGCCCCCAGGGGAAAGCTGACCGTGAGGTTGCGCAGGTTGTGCGTGCGCGCCCCGCGCAGCACCAGTGCGCGTTTGTTCGACCCGCGCCGATGCTTGGGCGCCTCGATGGCCTTTTCGCCCGACAGATACGCGCCGGTCAGCGACTGCGGGTTGGCCTCGATCTCCTTGGGCGTGCCCACCGCCACCACCCGGCCGCCCAGCTCGCCCGCGCGCGGGCCCATGTCGATAACGTAGTCGGCGGCGCGGATGGTATCGGCGTCGTGCTCGACCACCAGCNNAGGCCGATGGAGGGCTCGTCGAGGATGTACAGCACGCCCTGCAGGCCGCTGCCGATTTGCGTGGCCAGTCGGATGCGTTGGGCCTCGCCGCCCGACAGGGTGAAGGCCGGGCGGTCGAGCGACAAGTAGTCGATGCCCACACTAATCAGGAAACCCAAACGCGCGGTCACCTCGCGGATAATGCGCAGGCACACCTGCCAGTCGCGCTTGGACAGGGCCAGGCCCTTGATGAAATCGTAGCCTTCCCGGATGGTCAGCGCGGTCATCTCGGCGATGGTCTTGCCGCCCACGCGGATGTGGCGCGCCTCCTTGCGCAGGCGGGTGCTGCCGCATTCGCTACAGGGCGACTGCGACATGTAGCGGTGAAACTCGTCGTAGATGGCCTCGAAATCCTCGTCGGTGGTGCGGCCTTGCTCACGTCGCCGACGCTGGTACTCGTCGTAGCGCCGCTGCAGGTTGGCCAGTACGCCCTCAAAACTCTTCTTGAAGGTGTGCTGCTTGCCGTTCTTCTCGAAGGTCAGGTTCAGTTCCTCGCTCCCCGATCCTTCGAGGATCAGCTGGCGGACCTCGGGCGTCAGCTTGTGCCACGGCTTGTACAGATCGATAGCGTAGTGGGCGGCCAGCGAGTCGAGCATCTGCTGGAAGAAGGCGCTATTGCGGCGTTCCCATGGCTCGATGGCGCCTTCGCGCAGCGACAGGTCGGGATCGCTCACGATGAGATCGGGGTCGAAGTACATCTTGGCGCCGATGCCGTCGCAGGCCGGGCAGGCTCCCGCCGGGCTGTTGAACGAGAAGAGGCCCGGCGTTACCTCGGGAAAGCTGATGCCACATTCAGGGCAGGAAAACTTCTGCGAAAAGAGCAGATCGTCGCCTTCCAAGGGCGAGATCCTGACCAGGCCGTCCGACAGCTTGGCCGCCAGTTCTACTGACTCGGCCAGACGCTGCTCGACCCCCGGCTTGCGCACCAGGCGATCGATGAAGACTTCGATGGTGTGCTTCTTGCCTTTGTCGAGCTTGGGCGGATCGGACAGATCGCACAACTCGCCATCGATGTTGGCGCGCACATAGCCGTCCTGGCGCAGGCGATTGAGGTCATCGCGGAAATCCCCCTTCTTGGCGCGCACCACGGGCGCCAGCACGGAGAAGCGCGTGCCTTCCCCTAAGGCCAGAATCTGGTCGACCATCTGGGGGATGGTCTGTGCGGCGATGCGCTGGCCACACTGCCAGCAGTAGACTTCGCCCACGCGCGCCCACAGCAGGCGCAGGTAGTCGTAGATTTCGGTGATGGTGCCCACGCTGGAGCGCGGATTGCGCGAAGCCGACCGTTGCCCGATGGCGATGGCCGGCGACAGCCCGTCAATGGAATCCACGTCGGGCTTGCCCCACTGCTCGAGAAACTGGCGGGCATAGGCGGACAGCGACTCGACGTAGCGCCGCTGGCCTTCGGCGTAGATGGTGTC
>PMJE01000522.1 GCA_003157315.1 Myxococcales bacterium
CCCGAGGCGAAAAAACACGATCGCATCGGGATACTGCGCCTTGACCTCAAGGTATTGGCGCATGAGCGCGGTGGTGGCCTGATCGGGCGGCCCGGCAGGCACATCCGCCGGCGGCCCGATTTCTTTCGCGCCGCTGTCCCTCTCGCCGCTCACGTGACCTCCTCCAAGCTAGAGGCCCGGCGAAAGGCTATTCCTTGGCGGGCGCAGGCGCTGCGGAGCGCGATTTTCGTGGCGCCTTGGCTGGCGCTCCCCGGGCTGCCTTGCGCTCAGCCTTCTGTTTCTTGATCCGCGCCTTGTACTTCTTCTGGCTTACGCGTTGGCGCATCTTCTTCGAACGTCGATTGTCGTGCTTTCCCATGCGGGAGCCACTATTGGGAAACTAGCCCCGGATGTCAAGCGAGGCGCGCACCTACGCAGGGACGACGGGCAAGTCGCCCCGCGCGGGTGCACGCCCCAAGCGGCTAGGGACTTACGAGGCTACAACCTGGATTGGAGGTTGGACAGGTCAGGCACGACAGCGCTAGCAGCGTACCCGCGGGAGCTGTCGTTCCTGTCGGGCGCAAAACAGAGATCCTCTGGCCGTTGGGAGCGTCCGGGCAGCCAGTCACATTCTCTTTGTCGTACAGCAGGTACCAGCAAGGCCGAGCGCTATCCGGCACATTGCCGGTTCTCGGATTTGCCGGGTCGAGCGGGAGTCCCGTAGTGGGATCTATGCACTCAGGGCGGGGACTGTCCTCATACCCGGTAGGAAGGCAGTTCGCCATACCCGGAGTGTCGCACGCGATGCGCTCGGTGACCTGACAGTTGGGCTGAATTCCCGAGGTAGTCGAGTCCGTGTCCATCAACAGGTATTGGACACAGGCTGGCTTCAACACCATGGCGGTAGCCGCGCCGATTTGTGTCATTGCGGTCGTGAAGTCATCGTCGCACAGGCTGAAGGTGTTCTGACCCGGTCCTGTCGTATAGGTCTTCTGGAAGGCATCGAGGAACTTCTTCAGGCGAAGTCCGCCATATGCTTTGTAGATGTTGCCATCGGCGGACTGGATCGAAGGAATACTGCAAATCGGCATGTAGTCCCAATAGGTGTTCTGCGGGGCAGGAAGCGAAGTGGTATCTATGCCAATCTGGTAGTTGACCACGTCCCCGCTCGAAGGCCAGCCGATGATGCCTGATACGAGAATCTGGTCGGGCGTCTTCGGGACCGAGACGTGATTACCGTTTGAGTCGTAGACGTAGTTGCCGTTGCTATCCACTGCCCAGGGGGCTATCACATTGATGCTATCGATCATGTCCTGGACCCTGATGAGCGGAAGATAGTGGTAGTCCGTCTGGCCGGTGGCGGGGTTGGGCTGGTCCTTGGGTGCGCAGTTGGTAAAGGCGGTTGAGAAGCCAATGTTGGGCAGCGGGAGGGAGTTCGGCGGCTGATAGCCTATCGACGGATCGCTGTAGCCAGGAATCGGCTGGCCGTTGCACACATGCCCGCGCGCCGCACAGCGCAGGCTAGCGGTTTCGGTTATGGGGTTACGGTTCTGCAAGAACATTGAGTCGTTAACCCCGTCGTTTGGATCAGCAGAGCAGTCATCCTCGTCGGTGACGAGAACAATCGCCAGGTAGCCCTTGGGCCGCACAAAGCCGATGTTCTCTGGGTTGATAGAGTTGGCGGGGTCTTGGGGATTATTGGGATAGTCGGCATTGAGGGCCACGCGAAGCGATTGCAGTTGATGCTCGAACCCGCAGCCACCAGTTCCCACGGATTTGGCCAGGCAAGCGAAGACGTCCTGGATATTCCCGTCGTAGTTCTTGATCCGCCCGGTGCCGTTTGGATTGGCAATATCTGAGATCCAACGTTGGCCCGAGTGTAGGCCGCACCCATTGGGGTCAGGGTGACCTCCCTGGTCTGGATCCGCGTTGGGTGCAACCGACGCGAGAGGATTGTTGGGATCGTTGCCATACAGCAGGCCCCGGTCGCCGAGTACCCTCCTGCAGTTCACCCCGATGCCTTCGGAGCCAGCCCCCATGTCGCTGCTGATCACGCCGATGTGCACGTCAGGCAGGCTGGCACCGCCATAGCCGTCTGGGATCTGCTGCAATACATTGATCATGTTTGGGAAGTTCGCAGCCAAGCGAGTCTGTTTGGGGTCCATCGACGGGGAGTTGTCGATCATGAACAAGATGTCGACCTCACGATCCGGAACCTCCAAAACAGTGAAGTTGGTCACTGTCGCGGTGCTGACCGTGCCCCCGGTTGCGCTGGTGGTGCCTCCGCTCGGCCCGGCTGTGCTCGTCTTGCCACCGGTTGCGCCGGTGCCCCCGGTAGATATTGGGGCGTCGTTTGTCCCTGCCTCGAAGACCTGACCAGCATCGTCGGGCAGGTTGGTGCCTGCCAATGGGTCTGACATGCATGCGGCCGGCAACCCAGCGAGCAGGAGCGCGGCCAATGAAAGGTGGCTGGAGCGAGTGTGGTTTGTCATGATTGTTCTAGTCCCGGAGTGCCGAATGACCTTACAACCGAGCTTCAAAAAGCAGCGAAACTGAACCCTAGGCCAAGTTGAGCCTCGATGCGCGGCAGGGCCGCAAGATGAGGAGCCGACCCTGCAACATCGTTGCGGATATTCTGCGCCGCTGGCCAAATCAAAGTGTGCAACTCGGCCCAATAGGCCCACTTGCTTGCACTCCTGTGCGCCAGGCGGACCCCGGCGGTCGCTCCCCAGGACGCGGCCAGGTTGGTGTCATTCTGGTCGAACCCGCTGCCCGCAACCACCAGCAATCCGAAAGCAGGTCCGACGCCTCCGTCGAGAATCCAAGTGCCCTGGGTCAACGGAGCACGCAGGGCCAGCGCCAGCACTGGACGCCACCAGCGTGCGGTGCCCGGGCCGACACTCATTTCGCGAGGGAGTGGAAGCACAAGCCCGGCCGCAAGGCCGAACCGGCCCGCCAGCCGCAGCCATGCGGCCTCCCCTGACAGAGTGGCCCCCGCGCCCAGCGCGTCGACAGAGGCGAAGACGCCCATATTGAATGAAAACCGCACAATTGCCGGTGCCTGCGCCGGCAATTGGGTCTCGCCAACCGGCGCGCGAACTTGCGGGTTGGTTGGCACAGTGGGTGGCATTTCGACCGGCACAGCTAGGCCGAGGGGGTCCGCAGTCATGGTATCGAGCCAGGACGCGATGACCAAGGCTGCGGCCTGGGCGCGGGACTCGCAGTCGGGCTCGGTGGGCAAGGTTCGGCTGGCCGCAGACTCGCTCTCGCTGACAAGCTCTACTGTCATCTGCCCAACCTCGACGTGGATGTGGGCTGCGATTGAACCTGGATTGTCCCCAGACCACAGTCCCGCCAGGCGCGCAGTGACGTCGGCTGCCGACGGGCAATCCGAGTCGCTGGTAACCAGAGGCGCGGCCTGCGCGGGCATTGCCGCCAGGCACAGGGCGCCGAGCGCCACCACTCGTATCATCGTGCGGCTTCCAACAAACGCGCTGCCTCGGACGCGAAACGGCCGGCGGGATAAGTCTGCAAGTAGAGTCGCCAGTCGGCGCGGGCGCCGGTCGAATCGCCGTCGTGCATGCGGGCAGCCGCGCGGCCCCAAAGCGCGCGCTCCTGCCAGGCCGAAGTCCCGCTAGCGTGGGCCAGGGCCTGGTCAAAATCCGCGGCAGCCTCGCGCCAGCGCTGCGCCCGCGCGCGCAGCTCGCCGCGCACCACGTGGCGTTCAGCGCTGCGCGGGGTGTTGTCTAACGCCATCCCATCAAGACGAGCCAAAGCCTCATCGCGGCGGCCCAATGCCAGCAGCGCCTCGACCTCAAGCGCCGAGCGCTCGCTGGCCAGCGAGCTGTGCGGGAAGAGAGCCGCGTGCCGGGCCAGGGCGTCGAGCGCAGCCAGCGGATCGTGGTCGCTGCGCAAACTTCGCAGCGCCTGACCGAGCATGGCCTGCCCGTTCGCTTTCGGCGCAGGCGCCATAGCCTGTGTGATACGCGAGGCTCGGGCAGGGGAAGCAGCAGAATCCAACATAGCCAGACGGGGACTGGCCGCGGGCGCGACAGGTTCGGGGGAAGGCGACGCCACCGCGGGCGCGGCAACTGGCGGCAGCGCGATCGCCACCGGTGCAATCGCTGAGCCGGGTGGACTGTGCAGCGCCTCTCCACGCACCGCCTGCCGGTTCGGCGTGGCTGCCGGCGCCACAGCCGGCACGACATGGAATGCACGCACAGCTCGCGCCACTTGCTTGGCAGGCGCAGGCACCACCATTGCCAGACGCGGACCAGCCAACGCCGCGACCGGCGCAGAGAAAGGCGGTGCCAAGGCTGGCTTTGCCATAGGTGGCGGCGAGATCGCCGCCGGTGCGATGGCTGGCTGTACAGGCGGTGTCTCTGCTTCGCTGACCGTCCCTGTCGGAGGGGACACAGCGGTGGACTTGGGCCGGACCGCTCGCACTGGCCGTCGGCGCGCCGGGCTGGCAGCCGTCTCGCTCTCGGATCGCGACTTGGTTTCGCGCGGCCAAGGGATGAGCCCGAAGTGGCCAGCCGCCGCAAACACCGCACCGCCGGCCAAAAGCAGGCCCAAGGCTGCCAGCACCGTCGACCAGCGAAATGCTGCCGCCGGACGGTGGCTGAAAAGAACGGCCCGACGCAGTCGGTGTCTGATTCTCTCGCGCTCTGCTTCCGTCAGCTCCTCCAGCGGCTCAGCGGCACGCACAAGGGATGCGAGCGGTCCCAGGCGCCGATCCGCCGATGAGTCGGTGGTTTTGCTTTCGGCCTTCATGAGATGTTGCCCTCGGACGACAGGTCAGCGAAAAGCCGAGCTCGCGCGCGGTGCACCCTCACCCAGACGGCGTTGCGCTTGATCCCAAGCAGGTTGGCTACTTCTCCTGCGGAGCGGCCGTCGATGTCGAACATGATGACAGGGGTGCGGTACTTCTCAGGTAAGCGATCCAGGGCAGCGTAGAGCATCGCGCACTGCTGGCGGCGCTCCAGTTCTTCAAGCGGGGTCGGGCTGGCAGGCGCGAGCGCGATCGTGTTGTCGCGAAAGACCAGGTTGAGAAGACCGCGAAACCGTCGACGGAAGAGGCGTTTGCGCACGACCCGTTCGGTGATGCGAAACAACCAGGTCGAGAGCTTGGCCTCGCCGCGGAACTCATGCCGCCGCCGCAGGGCAATCAGGAACACGTCGTGCACCAGATCTTCCACCTCGGCGCCTGGCCCGGCCAGGCGGCGCACCCAGCGCTCGACTGACGGCTCGTAGGTTTCGTAGAGATGGTCGAGGGACTCCAACAAGCGTTCTTCGACGCAGGCGGCATGCGTTGCCACTGAACCATCGTCAGAAAGCGGGTCGTGAGCCATCAAACCAAGAGTCTAGTGCCGTGGGCTCCTTCCACCTTACACCCTCAGCCCAAGATCGCACCCGCAGGTGGGATCGCGCCTGCAGGACTGCCGCTTCTTGACTGTCCAGGTGTGGTTTGCGGTAGCATGGGCCCGGCCTAGGTCAACCCCGTCGACCCTCCTGTCACCACCATGAAAACACACCGTTTCTCTGGTTCTGCAGTTGCCGCTTGTCTCTGCGCAAGCACCAGCCTCTTCTTGGTTGGCGCTGCCCAGGCAAAGGCCTACAAACTCGATGAGCTGTTGGATATGGCCAGAAAGGGAAATCCCGGCCTGGCTGCCAACGCGCAGGTCACTGCAGGTGTCGAAGCGCAAGCGTTGGAAGCGCACCGGAGTTACTGGCCAACGGGCGACTTGTCGTCAACGGTCGCGCCGGTTCCGAGAATCCACTGCTATCCCAGCTCGGACGGCACTGACAGCTGCGCGAACACAGGCAATTTCGCTTTTCAGCCCTCGCAAACTTTCGCCGCCATAACCGATCTGCGCGGCGTATTCACGCGCACCGATGTCAGGCTGGTTCAGCCCATCTACACCTTCGGCAAGATCTCGGCCGGGGTCAACGCGGCCGAATTGGGCGTGGCGGCCTCGCGGAGCAGAGAGTTGGGCCAGGTGGAGGACGTGGAACTGAATGTTCGCAAGGCATATTGGGGCGCCAAGCTGGCGCGCGAACTCTTGAGCATGCTCGACGAGGGTCTGGACTACCTGAATGATGCCCAAAAGAAAATCGAGGAGGAGCTAGCCGACGGCTCGGGCAACGCTTCCGTAACCGACCGTCTGCGCTTGCGCACTATGCGCGCAGACATTGAAGCGCGCTCTCTCGAAGCGCGGCGTGGGGCCGATCTGGCCAAGGCTGGCCTGCGTACCCTCATCGGGCCTGGCGCGCCGGCTGATCTCGATGTCGACGATGCGCCGCTGGAGGAACTGGACGTGCCCAAGCGCGAGCTCACCTCGTACGATGATCTGGCGCGCTCCCATCGCCCCGAGGTCAAAGCACTCGATCAGATGGTAGCGGCCAAGCGCGCCTTGGCCGACCTGGAATGGCGCCGCCAGTATCCTGACCTGGTGGTGATGGGAACCGCCACCTACGCCTACGCCAGCTCGATCGATAACCCGCACAACGCTTTTGCCAACAACCCCTTCAACACCTCTGGCGTGGGTGTGGCGGCCGCGCTGCGCATGCCGCTCGATCTCTTCGTGAAGAACGCGCACGCGCACCGTCTGCGCGCAGAAGCCCGCGAGGCCGAGCTGCGGCGCAACGAGGCTCTGGGCGGAATCGGCTTCGAAGTGGAGAAGGCCTATACCGAAATGAAGGAGGCCGACCAGCGGCTCAAGACCGTGCAGAAGGGCGAGAAGGCCGCACGGCAATGGATCGCGGCCATCATGCAGAACATCTCCGTGGGACTGGCCGAGACCAAGGACTTCTCCGACGCGCTGCTGGCATTCTTCCAGGCGCACACGCGCTGCCTGCAGGCTCTTTACGACTGCAACATCGCCGTCGCCAGCCTGACCAGGGTCGCCGGGGTGGATGTCACGAAGAAAGCGGATTAGCTAGCTGTTTCTCACAGAGCGCACAGAGGTCAGATGAGGAGGGAATAGGTCAGGCCAGACGAATGTGCGGAAAAACTAGATCCCCAGGAACAGGCGCGTACCGAAGTTGGGTTCCAGGTCGGAGGCCAGGATCTTGGCCACCGCCGCCTTGATGTCGTATTCCACGCGCTTGAACTCGAAAGTCCGCGTGGCCGTGTCGAAGATGGTGTAGCTGGCGCGCGGATCGAAATCCCGCGGCTGGCCCACCGAGCCCGCGCTGACTATGTACTTCCACCCTGGGCGCAGTTCGAACTTGAGCGTCACCACCTCCTGCGCGCCGGGATGATCAGGGTTGATGGCAAACGCCTTGCACAGATGGGAATGGCCGATCACGGTAAGCTGGGGAAGATGGTCCCAGATGGCCAAGCACTGGGCGGCCTGGTCGCGCGCAAAGATGTAGTCGAACTCGCGAATGTTGATGGGCGATCCGTGGCAGAAGAGCACGTCGTCCTCGCGATGGTCGTAGGGCAGGCTCTTCAGCCACTCCATGTTCGTTGGATCGAGCAGTTGGGCGTGCTTGTCCAGCACCTGGCGTGCGGCGTAGTAGTAGTAGGAATAGTCCATGCGTCCCGCTACTGCGGCATCGTGATTGCCCAGCACCGCCTGCGCAACCAGCGAGCGCATCACGTTGCAGGCTTCGTTGGGGCTCGCACCGTAGCCAACGGTATCGCCGAGGCATATGTACTTGTCGATCTTCTCCGACTCGTACGCCTTGCGGACCGCTTCCAGCGCCTCGATGTTGGCGTGGGTGTCCGAGAGGATCCCGTAACGCATCTAATGACTACGATACCACCGTCGGCGGTCAAGTTGGAGAAAGCTATCCAAGACGCATAGCGCCACAAGCGCAGGTCGCATACTCTCAACCTCACGCGCTCGTGCACGCGATCC
>PMJE01000346.1 GCA_003157315.1 Myxococcales bacterium
GTACGCCCGGACCTGACCTGCCTGGGCAAGATCGTGGGCGGCGGCCTGCCCCTCGGGGTTTTTGGCGGCAAGGGCGAATTCATGTCGGCAGTGGCGCCTGAGGGTCCGGTCTATCAGGCCGGAACGCTGTCGGGAAATCCGCTGGCCATGGCCGCCGGGTTGGCTGTCTTGCGCAGGTTGGACNNGTGGGTTCCGCCTTCACCTTGTTCTTCTGTGCCGAGCCGGTCACGGACTTTGCCTCGGCCAAGCGGGCAGATGCGGGGCGCTTCGCCCGCTTCTTTCATGAAATGCTCGACCGTGGCATCTACCTGCCGCCTGCCCAGCTTGAGACCGGGTTCATTTCGCTGGCGCATACCGAGGACGACATCGACGCCTTTGTCGCGTCCAGCCGCGAAGCCCTGGCCGCCCTGGACACGATTCGCTAGCGGTCAGTGCCTTTTTGCGGTAAGAGACGCGTCCTTCCGGGAGACAGATCAAGCCATGCCACAAAAGAGCCCGCTTTCGCTCGTGAACGAAACCTTTGGCGCCAAGGACAAGCTGGTCGACAAACTGGTTGCCCTGCTCGATCGGGATGAGGAGCCCAAGGCTGAGCTACGCAAGCGGCTGCTGGTTGCCGCGAACAGCAAGCTGCTCAACCTTCACCGCGTCGCCACGGCGGTGAAAGAAAGGTACGGTTCGCGCGAAAAGCTGGTGTCCCAGGCTGGTTCGCTGCTTGGGCACAGCAAGGACAAGGATTTCCTGGCCCGGCTCGACAATCAGTCGGACGCCCGCCTGCTCGATCTGGTAACCGCGGCCGAGCGCAAAGCCAAGCAGGCCGCGGCGAAACCGAAGACCAAGCCCGCCGCGCAGAAGAGCTAGCTATTTCACACAGAGAGCGCAGAGCCGAACCGAAGAGAAGGAAGGGCAGACTCCCCTGCTTTCCGAACCCTTCTTTCTCTTCCGATCTCCGTGTTCTCCGTGCCTCTGTGTGAAATAGGTAGCTCGAATCCGGGGTGGGTCGCGGGTTCGCTACTTGGGGATCTGAACCTGGATGTGCGCCGACCCAAGGTTGTCGGCGGAATCCCAGGCCCGCACGGTAATGATGTGGTGCCCAGCCGAAAGCGAAGTCGGCAACCGGATGGAGAAGGCCTCGCTCATCTCGTCCAGAATGCCGTCGTCGGGGGAAACTGGTCGCCAGTCGTTGCCGTCGATGCAAAACTCGATCTGCGCGATCACCGATGCCGCGTCGTGGGCCCGGCCGGTCACGCGCGGCAACTCGGCCCGCAGCTCCGCGACCACGGGCCGGGTGTTGTCCACCAGGAACGACGGCGAAACAAAGGTGAAATCGAGCGCGCGATCTTTCGGGGTCACCTTTTCGTCCGATGCCCACACCCGAATCANNTCGTCGTTGTCGGGGTTCTCGACCTTCCAGCGTAACTTGAGCACCGGCGAGTGTGAGCGTGTGCTGGTGCTGCCAGGGGAAAGGCTGCCGCCTGCGCCGCCCGCGCCCGATGCGGCGGGCGCCGAGCCCGCGTCGGCAAGGTAGACCTCGGTGACGCGAGCCCGCTGGTTGTGCGGCACATAGTAGGTGAGCACATCGCGCAACACGGACGTTTTGTCAGGAAGCCCAACCCGGTATTGAAGATAGCGCGCGGGCTGCCCGACCACCTTGCCCTGCCCTTGCCGGCCATGCTGGCTTACCGATTCCAATTTCATCCAATCGCTCCAGCTCTTGCCAGGCTTGGCAGTATTGCCAGCGTGGGTTTCGAAAGCCAAATCGCCCGATCCGGTCCAGTGCAGAAAACCCCAGCGCGCCGGGCCGTCGGCGTCGAATACCCTGGAGAGATACGAGGCTTCGCCAGCGGCAGCGGGGTGCACGCGAAAAATGGCACCCACGTCGCCGGTCCCCACCAGGAAGCCTTCGGGGGTGGACACCAGCGAAAGCGCCTGCCGCTCGGGCAAGTCGATGGCCAGGGCAGCGGTGCGGTCAGGCGAAATGCGATAGATCTTTCCCTGAGTTCCCGACGCGGCGTAAACCTGGCCGCCCGGGCCGGGCAGAAGAGCGGTGAAGTAGCCGTCGGGAAGTGCCAGCACCTGCTCGATGCCGCCGTCGTCATCCAGCCGGTAGACTGCGGCGTGCGCCTTGACCTGTTCTGTGCGCGGCTGCGCGCCGGAAGCCGGCGCCGGCCCCAGCGACACCTTGGTGCCCTTGCCGGGCTGAGCGCCCGGGACCGGTGCAGCCGGGGCGTCGTTGGGTCGGTCAAAGGCGTTGACGGCGAGGTAGGTGGCGCCCGAGACTCGCGCGATTGCGCGGATCTCGTTGGCTTCGAAGTCGTGCAGGGCCTTCGCATGGCCGTCTGGGTGAACGACATACAGGATCGCCCGGTCGGCGGTGCCTGCCAGAAGGACACCCTTGTCCCCCATCGCCAGGGCCATCACGTGCTTGTCGCCCGAGTCCCACAAAAGCTGTTCTTTGCCCTTGCCGTCGATGACGAAGACCTGCCCCGGACTCCCGGTGGCGGCGTAGGTTCTGCCGCCTTTCGCGTCGTGAAGCAGCGCCCAAACATGTTCCGCCGGCAACTTGGCGAACGGCCGGGTGGCGCCAGTCTTGCTGTCGACAGCGAAGATGCGGCCGCCCGGTGTCGATCCGGCCAGCAGACCCGCGTTGGATCGCGCGACTAGTGCGGTGACCCAGGGCGCGTCGATTTCGGCCAGCTTCTTCGCCTCGCCAGCACTGGTCGCGACCGGCACGGCAAAGATTCGCCCCTGGTCGCCGGTGCCCAAGTAGGCGGTGTGGCCGTCAGGGGACAGGGCCACGCACCATGCAAAGGCCGCATCCAGCGTTAGGCGCGTCGCCTTCATGCCCGGGACCACTTCGCCGGTGGACAGTACCATGCTGGAAGTGGCCTCGCCTTCCTCGAAATCCTTGGGCGTACTCTGGCGAAAGAAGCGCGTGGTGGTGGCCAGGGCCAGGGTGGTGACCAGCAGCCCGGCAGCTGCAAAGATCCAGGAAAGGCGTGGCTTCATCGCGGGACATAGTATGGGGAAGTTCGTGAATGGCCAAACCCCTAGTTCCGCGGCAAGCGCAGCCGGGCGGACTGCCTCGAAAGAACAGTCCTTCCCACGATCGAGTCGCGCACCCAATCGGGACGATCGGTGGTGGTAGTGGACCTGGTCCTGATCGTCTTCGTTGGCCGCCGGTGATCACTCCGGCCACTACCACGGCCACCTGCTCGACCTCCTGCGGCTCTCGCGGGATTGCGGCGAACCGCAATTCTCGCCAACCGGCGATCCCTGAGGCACAATCCGGACGTGCTGCCGACTCTGTCTGCTTCGCCGCCCAAGCCGGTGTGGGCTGTGCTCGATGTCCTGCGCTGGACCACGGCCCATTTCGAAAAGCACGGCCTGGCGTCGGCGCGGCTGGATGCCGAGTTGCTGGCGGCGCACGCATTCGGGATGTCGCGCATCGAGCTCTACGCGCACTTCGACCGGCCCCTGGCGGCCGCCGAGCTGGCCAGCTACCGCGATCTGGTGTCGCGGCGGCTGGCGGGCGAGCCAGTGGCGTACCTGCTCGGCCACAAGGAATTCTGGAGCCTGGATCTGCTGGTCGACTCGCGCGTGCTGATTCCTCGGCCAGATAGCGAGACCCTGGTGGAGGAGGCACTCGACCGCATCGCGGGTCCGGGTGGGCGCATCGCTGACGTGGGCACCGGGTCAGGAGCGCTGGCTTTGGCGCTGGCCAAGGCGCGGCCCGAGGCGCAGGTCTTTGCCACCGACATTTCGCCCGAAGCGCTGGACGTGGCGCGCGCCAATGCCGAGCGCTTGGGTTTGACCGTCACCTTTCTGCAGGGCGATCTAGCTCGGCCGCTTCTGCTGGCGGGGCGCTTCGATCTGATCGTGGCCAACTTGCCCTACATTCCCAGCGCTGACATCGACGGGCTCGCGGCAGACGTGCGCAGCGAGCCGCGCCTGGCGCTCGACGGCGGCGCAGACGGGCTTGCGCTGGTGCGCAGGTTGGTGGCAGGAGCGCCGGAAGTTTTGCAGCCCGGGGGCTGCCTGGCCCTGGAAGTGGGAGCCGGCCAGGCCGGCGCGGTTGCTGACCTCTTGCGTGAGGCTAGCCTCGGCGGGGTTGGTTCGCGTCGCGATCTGGCCGGAATCGAGCGGGTTGTCTCGGGCGTGAAAGGAAGCTCATCGTGAAGCTCCGACTTGCTCTGCTGGGGCTGGCGTTGGCCGGATGCTTCTCGGCCTCGCAAAGACGTGAAGAAGATCTCATGCGCGACACCCGTCAGTTCGCCGACGATCTGCGTTGGGGGCGCTGGGATCAGGTGGGGGCTACCCTGCCGGCCGAGGAGAAACGGCTGTTCCTGGAACGCGTGGATCTGGTGGGCAACGATCTGGAGATGTCCGACTACGAGGTGAAGAGCATCCACTTCGACGAAGGTTCGTCGGCGGCGACCGTGACCGTCGCCATCGCGTGGTTCTCAAAACGCGATCCAACCTTGCGCAACGCTACCCTAGAGCAGCGCTGGGAGAGCCACCACGGCCACTGGATAGTGACCAAACAGCGGCGCTCGCACGGCGATCGCTTCCCCCTGGTCAACGAGCCGGTGAAATAGGCGGGAGCCTGACCGCCAAGAGGGGCTCGACAGACGGCCGCACTTGCTTCATCGTACGACTCACTTCTTCGCCCAAGGTGTTCTTGTGCTTCGCTCGCAAACCTCCCGGCTAAGGCGCTCGCTCGGGGATTTCGTCCGCTCGAAAAAGGAAGATGCCCCGCTCTTTGCCGTGCTGTTTGCCCTGCTGGTGGTCGGCGTCCTACTGCGCGTGCATCGCCTCGATGATCCAAAGGTCCTCAAGTGGGACGAGGTCCATTACGTGGAGACCGCGCGCGCCTACCTGGCGCACCAGTACGCCTATAATGATCATCCTCCGCTGAGCAAGCTGATCATCGCCGGGTTCATGGCCGTGATCGGCGACACATCGGTGGGCTGGCGCTTGCCGTCCCTGCTCTTCGGCCTGGGCAACTTCGCAATCATGGCTTGGTTGACCTGGACGGTTTTTCGCAGCAAGCGCGCGGCCTGGATCGCGGCCGCCTTCGTCGCAGCCGACGGCTTCTTCATCGCCTACTCGCGCACNNTTCAGCCTGCTTTCCATCACCATCCTGCTGGTCGGGCGCAGGTGGTGGCACGTGCTGCTCGCTGGGCTGTTCGTCGGATGCGCGACCTCTTTCAAACTCAACGGGCTGGCATTCGTCGGCACAGCGATGGTCATCTGCCTGGCTTCACGCGCGCTACGCCGCTTCACCCCTCTGCTCTTGCTCACCGGTGCTGTGGTCTTCTACGCGCAAGCGGCTTTCACGCTCTGGCTGGTCGGCCGCCCCTTTTCGCCCAGCGCGGTCATCGCCGAGAACGTCGCGATGGTGACTCATCACCTTTCATACACCGTGGTGCACCCGATGAGTTCGCATTGGTACACCTGGTTTCTCCCCACGCGCCCCATCCCCCTGCGACGCGACGTGGACATAGACGGTTCAATTCGCACGCTGGTGACTCTGGGCAACCCACTGCTTTGGTGGGCAAGCACACTCGCTGTCATCGTCGCGGCGGTGGTCGTGATCCGAACCGGGCCGCGCCGGATATGGGCGCTGCTGAAGGCCGATGGCACGCCGCCCGGGCCGAGGGCGGACGACGCTGCAACGGCAGCGGCCGATCGCTCGTTCTTGGAAGACCGGGCAGGCGCGCTGTTGTGGGTTCTGGCCGCCTGGGCGGCGCCCATCGTTTTTTGGATCCCGAGCTTGCGCGATTCCTATATCTATCACTTCCTACCGTCGTATTCGTTCGGGCTGGTGCTTTTGGCTGGGCTTACCGACCGCATGTACCGGCGCTTCCGCTTGCACACCCTGCTCGCCGTTGTGCTTGTGGCTGAGGTGACGCTGTTCTATGCCCCGATCTGGAGCGAGCTACCCCTTACCCAGTCTGCCCTCCATGCAAGACTCTTCTTCCCCTTCTGGCGCTGAGGCAGCGGGCACGCCCCTGCCACCGGCACCCCTGCACACGCGCTCTTCGCTGCACGTGGAGTGGCTGATCGTGGCAGCCGCGGCCCTTTCGGGCTGGCTGCTGTTCAGCCTGCGCGGCCACCTGCCCAGGGCCAACGATGTGGTCGAAGCGCCCATCACGCTTATCACCTCTGATCGCGAGGATCTCGGCTGCGCCGCCGATCGCGCGTTCGGACGCTATCGCTGCGAGTACCAGGCTGCCGACCGGCGCTGGCCCGCACCGCCAACCGCAGCCGAGCAGCTGGCGGCCTACTACACCGAGGACCGGCGCATGTTCCTCATCCCAGGGCTGTTCGAGCAGCCGGCGCTCGCGGCACGCTATGCGCAGGAACCCCCGAACCACATTTCACGCGATTCGCTGCATCGATTCACAGCACGGTGCAAGTTGCGTCTGCTGGAGAAGACCGAGGAGTTCCAGGTCCGCTGGGTGCGCGGCAAGGACTGGTCCCCAGGTTCGGCCGCGTGGGTGGCCGAGCCGATCGAGTGCAAGATCCAGGACAAGTAGCGCGGCGAGTGGGATCGCTCGGCGTTTGACCAACGATGGACGGAGAGCGGATAAGGGGATATGGCGTTCTTTCAGGGGAATAGCCGATCAATTGTCAGCCAAGCTTCATCAAAGCCGAGCGCCCAGCCGATGAGCGTCGACTTCCTCAACGATCGGTCGAACCTTGGGATTTCCGACACGCACCCGACCTGTTTCCTTGGCTGCGGTTGCGCCGACGATGGCTCATGGCCGCCGCAGCCACACCCAACAACAGCAAACCCATCCCGTGATTCTTGTCGGGATTGTCGATGCTGCATGAACAACCAGAAGATCGCGTGCCGCTCTGTCCCGAGTTGACAGCGGAGCCGCCTTGATTGCTTGTAGCTGTTCCCCCTATGCCCGTGATCCCGCCGCCTGCATTGCTTCCGCCCATGCCAGTGACCCCGCCTTGAGCAACAGCTCCACCTGTATCGCTGGCACCGCCTCTGCCGCTGCTTCCACCCGTAGCACCAGCACCGCCGCTGCCCAGCGATCCACCCACGCCGCTGGAAGCGTTGCCGCCTGTCGCACCACCTGCGCCGCTGCTTATCGTTCCACCCACGCCACCAGCACCGCTGCTGCCACCGATTCCGCCTGAACCAATGCTCCCACCCGTGCGGCTGGCGCCGCCGCTGCCCATCGTTCCACCGACACTGCCGCCGCCGGCGCTGCCACCGATTCCGCCTGCAGCACCGCTGTCACCCGTGTAGCTGACACCGCCGCTGCCCATCGTTCCACCCGCGCCGCTGCCGCCGGTTCCGCCCGCACCCCCGCTCCCACCCGCACCGCCGGTGCCGGTAGTGGTTATCGTGAGGGTGGCCGGCGGCAAGCTGCCGCTACTCACTGTCAAAGCAATCGTCCCCGGGGTCATAGTCGACTGAATCACAATCAGTACCCTACCGTGATACAGCTTTCTGCTGGTTGCCTTGAAAGGCTCGGCGCTCGACCAATCTCCGCTGGCGATGCCCAGGCTCCGTCCTGCACCGGTCAGCGTGAATTGGACCGTGTCTGTGGCGGCATAGATGAAGTTGTTGGCCGCGTCCACGAGATTGACCTCGATGTTGGACACGTCGTCTCCATCTGCGTAGAGCGTCGTCTTGTCCGGCTTGAGCAGTATTTTCGCAGCAGCACCAACGGTATTGATGCTGTCCACCGCGACCTGGACGCCACCTTTCATTCCCACCGCCTTGATGGTTCCCGTCGTCCACGGAACGCTTGGCCACACCATGATCATG
>PMJE01000596.1:0-2789 GCA_003157315.1 Myxococcales bacterium
ATGCTCGACGGCCGGGTGAAGACCCTGCACCCGCTCGTACACGGCGGCATCCTGGGCCGGCCCACGCCCGAGCACGAAAAGCAGATGAAGGAGCACAAGATCCAGCGCATCGATCTGGTGGTGGTGAATCTCTACCCCTTCCGCGAAACCGTGGCGCGCGGGGCGGCCTTCGAGGAAGTCATCGAGAACATCGACATCGGCGGCCCGGCCATGGTGCGCTCGGCGGCGAAGAACCATGAACGGGTGGCGGTGGTGGTCGATCCCAAGGACTACGACCGCGTGCTGGGCGAAATCGAGAGCAAGGGTGAGGTCTCGGCCGCTCTGCGCTTCGAGCTTTGTCGCAAGGCATTTGCCCACACCGCTGCCTACGATGGCGCCATCGCCAGCCACCTCGGCCGTCTGGCGGACAACGGCAGCGTCGCCTCGGATTTTCCTGCCACCATGCACCCGGCGCTGCACCTGGAGCGCGTGCTCCGCTACGGCGAGAACCCGCACCAGAAGGCCGCCTTCTATTCGTGGGATGCACCCTCCGGGATGTCGCTGGCCAAGGCCGAGGTGCTGCAGGGCAAGGAGCTTTCCTACAACAACCTGCTCGACCTCGACGCAGCTATGAAGTTGTGCGCGGAATTCGAAATCCCCGCGGCGTGCATCATCAAGCACACCAATCCTTGCGGCATTGCCGTGTCCGACAAGGGCGTCAACGAAGCCTTCCGCCTGGCCAAGGAAACCGATCCCGCGTCTGCCTTCGGCGGCATCGTGGCCTTCAACCGCACCGCCGACGCGGATCTGGCGCGCATGATGGGCGAGGGGTTCCTGGAATGTGTGGTGGCGCCCGATTACACGCCGGAAGCCTTGCAGGTCTTTGCCACCAAGAAGAACCTGCGCCTGCTGCGCGCCAAGCTGGCGCCGGGCGCGGCCGGCCAGCTCGACATGCGCGCCATTTCCGGGGGTATGCTGGTGCAATCCAGCGACATCACCACCTCGGCAGCCTCGGCCGGCAAGGTCGTGTCCGCGCGCAAACCCACGGCGCAGGAGCTGGCTGATCTCGACTTCGGCTGGCGCGTGGCCAAGCACGTGAAGTCCAACGCCATCGTGTTCGTGGCTGGCGGTCGCACCCTGGGCGTGGGCGCGGGCCAGATGTCGCGGGTGGACTCGGTCAAGCTGGCCGTGTCCAAGGCGCGCTCGCCGCTGGCCGGCTCGGCGCTCGCTTCGGACGCCTTCTTCCCCTTCCGCGACGGCGTGGACGAGGCAGCCAAGGCCGGCGTTACAGCCATCATCGAGCCCGGCGGATCAGTGCGCGACGCCGAGGTCATTGCCGCGGCCGACGAGCACAAGATTGCACTTGTCTTTACCGGCGAGCGTCACTTCCGGCACTAACCACATCGCTTGCAGCATCCTATCTAGCGAGGTCAGGAAGGAGGCGACAGATGGCCATCTACAGTCGTCCGTCAAAGGGCTTACCGCCCAAGCAGTCGCCGAACAGGAGCGAGCCGGTGGTGCGCTCCTGGATGCCGCTGGCCGTTTCACCACCTACGGTCAGAACCCCGGCATTCATGTTGGGCGGACGCTTCGCCGTGATTCGCGAGCCGCACTTCATTCTCGACGCACGGCCCGGCGAAGGCACGCCGGCGTCCCGCGCCGACAAGGCAAAGTCTGCGGGACTGTCCCTTGTCGATCCATCTGACGAATCTTCGCATGAGACATAGGATTCTCCTGGTCGGCTCAGGCGGGCGCGAGCACGCACTGGCCTGGAAACTGCTGCAGAGCCCACTGTGCGATCACCTGGTGGCTGCGCCAGGCAACCCCGGCATCGAGGCGCTCGGCCGCGGCAAGGGACCAGGCGCCGGCAAAGTCACTCTCGCACCGGTAGGGGCCGAGGCGGTGGCTGAGCTACTGATGCTGGCCGAGCGAGAGCGTATCGATTTCGTGGTGTGCGGCCCAGAAGCAGCCCTGGCCAAGGGGCTGGGCGATGCCTTTGCCAAGCAGGACATTACGTTCTTCGGTCCATCGCAGGCAGCCGCCGAGATCGAGGGATCGAAGAAGTTCGCCAAGGATCTCATGAAACGCGCGGGCGTTCCCACTGCGGCCTACGGCAGCTTTGGCGATTTCGCAGCGGCCAAGGCATTCATAGACGCGCAGCCGGGCGATGTGGTGGTCAAGGCTGACGGGTTGTGTGCCGGCAAGGGCGTGGTGGTTGCCAATTCACACGAAGAAGCCAAGGCTGCGGCCCGCGCCATGCTGCTCGACCGCAGCTTTGGCGAGGCCGGCGCAGCCGTGGTGATCGAGGAACGGCTCAGTGGCCGCGAGTGTTCCATGATGGCCCTGTGCGACGGCGAGCGCTTTGTCTTGCTGGCCACGGCCGAGGACCACAAAGCGGTGTTCGACGGGGATCGCGGGCCCAACACCGGGGGCATGGGCGCCTATTCGCCTTCGCCTCTGGTGGACGCGGCTCTTACCGAGCGCATTGCCCGAACCATCTTTGCGCCCACAGTGGCTGCCATGGCTACCATGGGCCGGCCGTTTCGTGGCCTGCTTTACGGCGGGCTGATGCTGACGCCTGAGCGCGGGCCCATGGTCATCGAGTGGAACTGTCGCTTCGGCGATCCCGAAACCCAGGCCGTGTTGCCGCGCATGGAGGATGACCTTCTGCCCTGGTTGCTTTACGCAGCCCAGGGCAAGCTGCCGGCCGGCTCGCCGACCTGGTCGCCCGGCATCGCGGTGTGTGTGGTGCTGGCCGCCGCGGGCTATCCCGGCAAGGTGCGCAGTGGCGATGTGATCGACGGCCTGGC
>PMJE01000596.1:2815-3810 GCA_003157315.1 Myxococcales bacterium
CGCGCTCGCGTTTACGGCGGCATCGGCCGCATTGAGTGGAAAGGCATGCACTTTCGCAAAGACATTGGCCTGCGAGGACGAACATGATTGGAAAGCTAGGAAGCGACGTAGCCGTCTTGATGGGGTCGAAATCCGACCTCGAGATCATGAAGCCAGCGGCGCAGGTCTGCCGCAAGTTGGGTTTGAGCGTGGACGTGCGCGTGCTGTCGGCGCATCGTACGCCCGAGCAAACTGCGGCCTATGTGCGCGAGACGGCCAAGGCAGGCACCAAGGTTTTCATCTGCGGCGCGGGCGGCGCGGCCCATTTGGCCGGTGCTGTGGCTGCCCACACNNACCGCCATGATGCCGCCAGGGATTCCGGTGGCGACTGTGGCTATTGGTGGTGCCGAGAACGCGGGACTGCTGGCTGCGCAGATCATTGGACTTGGCGATGCCAAGCTGGCCAAGGCTGTGGCAGCCGAACGCGAGGTGCGGCTGCAAAAGGTGCTGGAGGCCGACGCTGAAGTGCGCGAGAAGTGGTAGACGTCGCTGCAGCAGCAGCCGCGATTGGCCGCGGCGAAGTCGTTGCCTTTCCGACCGAGACCTTCTACGGATTGGCAGTCGACGCGCTAAATCAGGCAGCACTGGCCAGGCTACGGGTATTGAAGGGGCGTGAAGCGGAGAAAGCCTTTTCGTTGCTGGTTTCTGGCCGTGCAATGCTGGCCTCTTTGTGCAGCGAAATCTCGCCACTTGCCGAGCGTCTGATGGCGCAGCACTGGCCTGGGCCGCTGACCTTGGCCTTGCCAGCGCGCCCGGGCTTGCCGGCGTCGATCGTGGCCAATGGCTGCGTGGCAGTTCGGGTATCGCCACACTCACTCGCGCAGGCGTTGGTCGCGGCCGTTGGCCGCCCCATCACCGCCACCAGCGCCAACCCCGCGGGTGCAGCGCCGCCCCGAACAGCCAGCGACGTCGTGGCTCACTTTGGTCATTCTAGCTGCCTGATCCTCGACGGCGGC
>PMJE01000368.1 GCA_003157315.1 Myxococcales bacterium
CCTTTCACTTGATCGCTGGCCCACTTGGAAAAGTGCTGGGTGGAAAGCCCGTAGGCGTGCTCGCGCGCGAAGCCGATGTAATAGGAAAGCGGAAGCTCGATGAGGAACAGTAGAAGCGAAAGCAGTACGAAATAGATGGCCAGGGCCGGATAGAAACGCCCGCGTGCGAGCTGGCTGGCCAGGGAGCGAAGCCAGGCCGAAAGCCCGGTGAAGAGCAGCAGCAATGGCAGGGCGATGGATAGGATCTCTTCCACGGCCCAGATGGCGTTGCCGCCGCGGTGATAGCGCAGGGCCTTCTCGGATGGAGGGGGCACATTCACCGGCGCGGCGCCTGTCGCTTTAGGGCTGGTAAATGCCTTTCCTGCAAAATCTAGCAGTGGCGACACCACCTGTCCGTCGTCGGGAAACGCCGCCCGCGCGCTGGGCATGGCACCGCCAAAGCCGGTGATGGCCGCAAGTCCGAAGACGACCCGCTTCGCCTCGATCATGGCTCGAATATAGCGCACGGGATGCGGAGCAAGACGCCGGCCGTCGTAAGTTCGGCATTCTGTGGAAAAGCCAAGACCTGTCTCTTGCGGCACCTCTCGGGAGCTGGAGGATCTCGCCGGTGCGCTTGTAGCGCTCGCCGGCGCCTCCATCCATCGCGAGAATTGCCCTTGTTTCGCAGGGGGGTGCGCGATCGCCACACCTCCCTGTGGAACCGAGAGAGAGCCCCAGAGTTTCAACGGATGCCGTAGTATCCGTAATGCCCCCGCAGCTTCACGATTCTCTTCCCACCAGCTCGGCGGCGATATCCCCCGGAGAATCTCGGCCTCGGTCCAGGTAAGCAGCCCTTCCATGCGCAAGGCGATTACTGGCGCGGCCGGAGGAGGTCAGCGGCCCGCCGCACGTTCAGGCTGGACGCCGGCATCCGGTATAGCAGCTCGGCGAATCCCGCGCGGATGGGAATCCACTTGCCCGCACCACGGCCAGGAGTAACCTAGCTCAGGCTCGCGCATGGCGTTGCAGACCGGCCAGCTTTTTGGCAACTACCGCATCGTTCGGCAGCTCGGCGAAGGCGGTTTTGGAGAGGTCTACCTTGCTGAGAACCCGCTGATCGAACGTCGCGCGGCTGTGAAGGTCCTGCATACGGCGCTGGCGCAGGATGGGGAGTTGGTCCGGCGTTTTCTCAACGAAGCTCGGGCAGCCAGCGCCATCCGTCATCGCAACATCATCGAAGTCTTCGACGCTGGCCTGACACCCGATGGCGCGCCCTACATCCTCATGGAGTTTCTCGAAGGGGTGTCGCTGCAGGAACGCCTGGCAGACCAAGGCCGTCTCGCTTTGCTGCAGGTACTGGAGATCGCGCGCCAGGCCGGCTCCGCCCTGGCTGCTGCCCATGCCGCCGGGATCGTGCACCGTGATCTGAAGCCAGAGAACCTGTTTCTGATACCCGACGCATGCGCGCCCAACGGCGAGCGGGTGAAGGTTCTGGATTTTGGCATCGCGAAGGTGAGGCGCGGCAGTGGCACGGGTGGAACCCTGCGCACGCAAACAGGAGTGATCATGGGCAGCCCGGCGTATATGTCGCCGGAGCAGTGCAAGGACAGCGCGGATGTGGATCTGCGCTCGGACATCTATTCCTTTGCGACCATCATCTATGAGGCGCTAGCGGGCAGGACGCCGCACGTGGCGGCATCGGGGACCGAGATGCTGATCATGCATCTGACGGAGATGCCCCCGCCCTTGCGTGAGTTGGTGCCCGATGTGCCCGCCCATGTGGAGGCGGCCATCATGCGCGGCCTGGCCCGGGCGCGCGCCGACCGTTTCGACAGCATGGCATCGTTCGTGGGCGCGCTGCGGGCCGATGCGGACCCGGACGCCTTGACCCGGCCGTCGTCCTCGGAGGAGCTGCCGGCGTTTCGGGAACGCCCTGTGCTGGCAGCGGAGCGAATCGTCCCGGTCCAGTCAGTCACGACGTTCTCGCGGGCGACCGGTGAGGTAGAGGCGGCGGCCAACGACGATATGCTGTTGGCGGCCACCCGAACTCGGCGCTGGCCGTTCTTCGCCATCGGTGGCGGGGCCGCGGCTGGGCTTGTGATCTTTCTGCTGTTGCGATCCCCCATCCACGAGCCTCTGCCGCCGCGACCGACGCAGGACATGTTTGTGGCCGTGGACGCTGGAGTTGACGGCCCAGCGCCTAGCGGAGCGGAGATGACGGGGCATAGGCTGTTCTTTCCCCCTGATAGCGGGGTAGCCACGCACTTCGTGACGGAGACGCGGACTGGCACGAGGACGCATACTCACCACCGTACAGCGGTGAAGACATCGACCCAGACGTCGGGGGGTGCTGGCAGCACGTCCGGTGGGACCTGGCGGCCCCCTCCGCCGAAGACGGTAACCGATTGGTTCTAGATGATGACTGATGAAAGGCGGAGCTACAGATGAGTTGCAGGCTTGGTTGTATCGTGTTGGCGCTGACGGTAGTTGCGGCCTGGCCGGGGATGGCCCTGGCGACCAGCGACAGCGAAAAGGGAGCTGCGCGCGCGCTGGCGGACGAGGCCAAGCGCGATTTTGATGCCGGACGTTTCGAAGACGCGGGACACAAGTTCCGGCGCGCCTACGAAGTCGCGAAAGTGCCTACCCTGGCAGTTTGGGCGGCGCGGGCGTTGGCAAAATGCGGTCAGCTTGTGACCGCGTCCGAATTGTACAGGCAGGCTACACACCTTACCCCGAATGATCTTTGGCTGGGCAACCTGCAGCAGCAGGCGCAGGCGGATGCGGAGAAAGAGCTGGCTGCGCTGCAACCTCGAATTCCCCGGCTGCGCGTCCGGTTGGAAGGGGCTGCGGCGAACGACGCCGAAGTCACCATCGACGAGGTCAATCTCGCGAGCGCGCTCTACGGGGCCGAGATTCCTAAGGATCCTGGGCGTCGGCACATCGTGGGCAAGCGGGGCGGGGAGATAGTGGAACAGACGATCGAGCTGGGCGAGGGTGAGCACAAGGAGGCGGTGCTGATGTTCGTTTCTGTTGCGCTTCCGCTTCCGCCGCCGCCGCCTCCTCCTCCTCCTCCTCCTCCTCCCCCACCGCAGCCCACAAGGATTTTGGGTTGGGTTGCGGTTGGCGTGGGGGCGGCAGGGCTGCTCACCGGAGCCGTGACGGGCATCGTTGTCGCGTCGGACTCGGGCCTGCGCAATGATTGCCCGAACAGCAACTGCGATTCCTCCAAGAGCGACAAGGCCAACACGTACAATTTAATGCGCAATCTTTCGACAGCGGGGTTTATCATTGGCGGGGTTGGTGCCGCTGTGGGCGTGACGTTGTTGCTGTGGACCCCGAAACACGACTCTGAACCGCGAATGGCGCTCTGGCTCGGGCCGGGTTCAGCGGGAGTCAAGGGTGCATTCTGATCCTCGGGAGGAAACGTCGATGAGCAGGTTATGCAGACTGAGATTACTGCTGGGCGCCGCGACAGCGATGGGCTGTGTGTATCCATCACTGAATACGAGCACGGGTGACACCGGTGGTGCCGCCGGCGGAATCCCCAGTGTCGGCGGCGTGGTCGCTTCAGGCGGGGCAGTCAGTAGTGGGGGAATCGTCACCATGGGCGGAACTTCCCGCAGCGGTGGCATCAGCGCAACTGGCGGCGATTCGGGCCGCGCCGGCGGCACGGTCGCTTCAGGTGGCGCAGTCGTTAGCGGGGGAATCGTCGGCACTGGAGGTGTCGGCACTGGAGGCGCTGGTGGCGCAACAGGTGGAACTGGCGTCTGTGACATAACCTCGTGCCCCACGAGTTGCTGCAACGGCAACGTGTGCGCGGCTACCCAGACGGCCTCGATGTGTGGCATCCTTGGGGCCCCGTGCGGCGCGTGCGGCCCCACCGGCACCACCGTTACCTTTAGCCAAGGCAAGGCGGCAGGGGCGATGACCGGGTATGGCTGGGTTGCCTTGGGTTCGGCGGATACCATCACCGACCCAACGTGCGGAGGTCAGGCTATTACGGCCGCCGCCTCCTACTGCCTGGGCGGGCCCAACTGGAACTCCCCCACCGCGCTCTGCATGTCGGGCTCGATTCCCGCCCTGGCGGCGACGAATCCAGACTACACTAACAATTGGGGCGTCATGCTTGGAGTGAACGCCACCATAAATCAAAGCGGGATATTAGGCAATTTTGGTCAAACCCTTGGTCAGTCGTTCACCAGCATCGCGATCACGGTCACTGGGTCGCCATTGTCCGGGCTTCGCGTACAGGTCCACAGGAGAGGTGATCCGGATACAACGAACTACTGCGCCACCTTGACCTCGGGGACGGCCATACCCTTCGTCGCCTTTAACACCAAATGCTACGATTTTCCGGCCGACGGGGTGGCGCTGACGGCTGCGGACGTGCCGAACATCGACCAGATCGACGTGCAGGTTCCGTCTGGGTTCACGGCGATCACCATGACCACTCTCTGCATCACTGGCATCACGTTCTCCAGCGGACCGCTATCTGCCTGCGCTCCGACCCCGACAGGAATGGGGTGCAAGACTGCGGGATATCTCAATTGTGGCGCCGCGTGCTGCGCTTCCACGCTTCCGTATTACTGTCCGGCGACGCAAGGGTGCTTCTCAACGGAGGCGCAGGCGGTGGCAGCCTGCGGGAGTACGGCCTGCTCGGACTGTGTCACGGCGACCAATATCTGAACTCCCTCGCCTGGGGGGAAGACATGCGCCAACGCGGGCTATCTCTATTGTAGCGGCACCATGTGCTGCCCTTCCACACTCCCGTACAACTGTCCCGCGACGGGCACTTGCTACGCCACAGCGGCAGCGGCGGCGGCGGCGGCGGCGGCCTGCGGGAGTACGGCCTGCTCTGGCTGTGGCCAATGCACTGTTACCGCTGGAATCACTATCTGCCAGTAGGGCCGGATAGAAGGGAGCACGACCATTGTTCCCTGTACCGGCCCATCGACAATCGCCAGTGGAAGACTGCTACTTTGCCCACGCGATTCCAGGGCAGATCGACTCGCCGAGAACGCGTCCGGCCATCGCTTCGGAGGTTTCAGGGACCTGAAGCGCGCCATTCGACGCTCCTTTGGGGACGTCAGGCAGACGTCACCCTGTGCGAAGACTGTGTCGCTGGGACATCAGTCAGTCGCCCCGTCGGATCTCGATCTGCGCCAGGTGCCGCGCGCCCCGGATGCGTAAGCGAATCGATGGGGGTATTTCCGGTGCGAGAACCCCGCCCTTCCCGCGCCGCCGCACCCTCGCGCGCGCCTGGACGACGGGGCAGGGCGGCTTTGACCGTGTGATTCGCGTGCCGAAGAGCCTGTCTCGACCACAGGGCGCAGTCTACTCCAGCGCGGCCCGCGAAAGTCGCCTTCAGTTGATCGACGCTGCGCTGTGTGCTCTGGTCGCATGCGTTTCTCACGCTTCGAGCGACTCGCGGCGAGTCTACTTCACGTTGATGACGGGCCTGGGCGGATCGGCCATGTTGGGGCTGATGCGGAACCCCGTGTGGGGCGGCTGGTTGTAGCCTGACTGCTCGAACGANNACGATCTCCTCGCGCCAATCACCCAGCAGGTCTGCGGTCAAAGTCGGGGTGGACTTGGTGCTGTTGTTCCCCGAGCACTGGCTGCAGGTCAGCAGGGTTCCGCCGCCGGCCTTGGTGATCTTGTTGGCGTCTTCAAGCTCACGCCATTCATCGGCGTCCCAGTAGATGACAAAGTTGCTCCCAGCACTGAGGCCACCCGCTGCACCGTTGGCGCACAAGACCTGTTTCATGGAACACGATTCGCAGTAACACGATGCGCTGGTTTCGTTGCCCGCGCCGACATATTCGGCACGGCCACGATTGGAAGGGATGCCGGGTTCGGTAATCGCGAAGTAGGACTTGCAGGTGGCACCGTCATGAACATCCATACCCCCAAGAGCCTCGTGAATCGAGAACACGGAGATCCCCATGCCAGGAACTAACTCGCCCACGTCCATGGCATCGCCATGGCCCATTCCCGAGTCGCACCTCAAGGTTCCGGCGCTGTCGATGGTGAGTGGGCCGGTGATTATCTCCTGTCCACCGTCGCCGTCAGTGTCTGCCGCCATCTCCGAGTGGTCGCCACCGCTATTGGGGAAAGAGGTGACGCTGTCATATACCCAGTTATTCGCCAATACCCCATTCCGGAAAGTTAGTGCAGACACCGTCGTACGCGTGTAGTACCCACGGCCCGTGATGATGCTCGGCAGACCGTTCGCAACGCCACCATCCTTCACGAACGCAAAGCCGCCGTTGAAGCGGTTCGCCCGGTCGCCGTTGCTGTCGCCCCAAGACGACACGTTCCCGCGCGGCACCGGATAGTCGATCGTCGCCAGTTCCTTGCCGGTCGCTCCGTCGAACACCGTGATGTACTCGGGCCCGGTGAGAATTGCGCCGATTGAATTGATCGGGTACACAGCACTGTCATCGTCGCTGGCAGCGGGTCCTGTGCTCAGATACTGGCCCGTCCCGTCCTTGGTTCCCGGTGCTGTCTTGCACGCCACTTCCGCCTTCCCGTCGCCGTCGAANNGTCCCAGGTCGATGCGCCAGAGGCGTTTGCCAGCCAACGTATACCCGGCGGTCTCAAGCCAACGACGCAACGGCCCGACGAGTAAACGACTCGAATGGAGGTTTGTATGCGACGCTGGGGAGATGGCCAGGGAAAGCATTTGACTGGAA
>PMJE01000081.1 GCA_003157315.1 Myxococcales bacterium
CCGAGTGCGAGGCCGAAGGCAAGAGATTCGCAAGCCGTGGCCAGGCCGATCGGGAATTCATAGGATTTCCGGACAACCCTTCTTGGAACGAGCCTGCCCGCTTCGTGAAGGGCGACGAAGATGAGCCAGGTCTTCATCCTACCCTGATTGCGCAGACTCGCCTTGGGGAGCCGTCCGTGCTGGCGATTCCATTGTTCCCCGGCGAGGAGCAGGGGACAGAACCAGACCATGCGCAGGCAAAGACGCTCGCCATGCGGGCTGTGTCACTCTCACGCAGGCGAGTGACAAGCCGGCTCTTTGCCAATGGCGTGCCGAAGACCTGGCTGGCGTCGCCTCTACTGCGAAATTCCTTCCCACTGATTCTGGACGAAAACGGCTGTTGGGTGGACGATCCCACGGTCCGCTTGGACGAAGAATTGGGATTGGTCTATGGAACCAAGGAGGCATCGTGAGTCGATATAACTTGATCGACGAACCCTGGATCCCTGTGCGGGATCTGAACGGGAGGCTGGCGGACATGGGAATCAAGGATGTGCTGCTACGATCCCGGCAGCTGGCCAGCATTGAGGACCCCTCGCCTCTTGTGGTTGCGGCCCTGCATCGGTTCCTGCTCGCGGCCCTGTACCGGGCGCTCAAGGGCCCGACCGACATCGAACATGCGAAACGCCTCTTCCGCGATGGGTTTCCCGCCGACGAGATCGTCGACTATCTGGAGCACTGGCGGGGCCGATTCTTCCTCTTCGATGAGAAGTACCCGTTTGGACAGGTGCCGTCGGTTCCCGCCAATGAGAAGGAACCTTGGACCAAACTGACGGCCGAATACAACTCCTCCTCCAACAAGGTCATCTTTGACCACACGGATTCCAATTCCCCAGGTGCGATCCCTCTGGACGCGACAACCAGGTGGCTTCTGGCCACTCTGAACTTCTCGGTTAGTGGCGGCCGTGGCTATCGCCCGTCACCCTCGGCCAATGCAGTCATTTGCCTTCCCCAAGGACGGTGTCTGCAAGACACCCTTCTCTTCGCACTCGTCCCGCAGAACCGGGCCATCCTCGATCAGGATCTTCCGCTTTGGGAACGGGAACCCCGGGGACTGGAATACTTCAAGAAGGGCCCTATGCGCGCCCCATGTGGCTATGCGGATCTCTACACATGGCAGGCCAGGGCGGTGCTACTTCACCCAACGGGGGACGGCCACGCCGTATCGCACATCGCCTTCATTGCAGGGGAGGGACATGAGAAGGCTCTGCGGGAACCCATGGCCCCATTCAAGGTCCACAAGGAGCTTGGCCTGCTTCCACTCCGACTTCCTGACCGCGGTCTTTGGCGTAACTTCGATTCCCTGCTCCCCGATGCCGAGGGGCTGGCACCGCAGATCCTGGATCATGCGGTGAGGCTTTCTCGTGAAGACAGAAATCGTTTCCCACGAGCTGTCATGGTGCTCGGACAGAAGAACGATCCACCAAAGGCAACAGTCGAGTTCTGGAGGATGGAACGATTCGCACTGCCCGAAGCTCTCGCCGCAAACGGCCAAGTCAGAGAGGAAATCAGGCAGCTATTGGAGTCTGCGGAGACCGCTGGGGACGCGATCGACTCAGCCTGCTTTTCATACTGCCGCCACATCCTCATCCGAGTAGAAGGCGACGGCGGTTTGGGAAAGCAGCAGAAGGCCAGCATTCGAGAAATGGCTGGTGGTCTGGGCATATCCACTCGGTATTGGTCCGTCCTTGAGCGGAGTTTCCACCAGACGCTTCAAGACTATGCCTCGGAGACACAGCCTGACGAAATTCGCGCCCAATGGCTTCACCACGTACGCACGGCGCTGGTGGACGCGTGGAATGCGCACAGGACATCGGTCACCTCTGGAGATGCTTGGGCGATCCGCGCGCTGGTGAAGGCCGAAGGGCAGATTTCTCGGCAGATCACTGAGTTGGACAAGAACATCCGAGCCTTGGAGGCAGTCGCATGAGTGGATTCATCGAATGGCTGGAAAAGTTGAATGACCACGATACGAAGGTCCGCGCAGTCCTACGACGAAGCCTGTCCTTTGATCCGGGGGCATTCCCAGCCGCGTATCCCTACGTCGAGCCCTTCCTCAAGGGAGAGGATGCCTTTTGGCGTCGGAAGGTCCACTACCTCGTGGCAGGTCTCTGGGCACAGCACCGCAGTGATGGCACCACTGATGGGCGCAGTTTGGGAGAGGCCTGCGCTGCATACGCCACTAGCAAGAAGGGGTCCGACAGCCCCGAGCGTCGCTTCATTGCCTTGCTGGACGCGGACCCGGACCAGCTTCCACACAGACTTCGGCAGATGGTTGCGCTGCTCAAGGGCTTCCCACTCGACTGGGATTGCCTTCTGAAGGATCTGCTGGGCTGGACTGTTCCAGAAAAGCCCGTCCAGAACCGTTGGGCACGCGACTTCTACCGAAACACAACCCAAGCCTTTGAGTCCGACAGCCACCCGAGCGAGGAGAACGCCTGATGAAAACTTTCGTCGAGATCCATGTCCTTCAGAACTTCGCCCCATCGAACCTCAACCGGGACGATACAGGTGCCCCGAAAGACGCATTCTTCGGAGGCGCTCGTCGAGCCCGCATATCCAGTCAGTGCATCAAGCGTGCAGTACGAACGTTCTTTCAGGACCAGGCGATCGCAAAGGGATGGCTCTTCTCTTCTGACGATGTCGCCGTGCGGACGAAGCGTCTCATGGGCGAACTGGTGAATAGGCTGGTTCACAAGAACAAGCGGCCCGAAGAGGAAGCGATCGCCAAGGTAAGGCTGGCCCTTGCCGCTGTCGAACTGTCCGTGAAGGACGATGGCAAGACCGAGTACCTGTTGTTTCTCGGACAGCGGGAGATTGACCATCTCGCTGAAACTATCGAAGGCAACTGGGACTCCATCGTTGCGGGTGCACCCGCGGCTGAAGGGCAGAAGGCCAGCAAGGCAAAGAAAGATGCAGCCAAGGCGGCTTCACCCGAGTTGAAGAAAGCGCTCGGGTCGGTCATGAACGGCGGCAAGTCGGTCGACATCGCCCTCTTTGGGCGAATGCTGGCCGATATGCCTGAGAACAACCAGAACGCGGCCTGCCAAGTAGCCCACGCCATCTCGACCCACGCTGTTGAGCGAGAGTTTGACTTCTACACCGCGGTGGACGATCTGAAGCCCGAGGACACGGCCGGGGCCGACATGATGGGGACAGTGGAATTCAACGCAGCCTGTTTCTATCGCTACGCGCTGGTCGATTTGGACCTTCTGACCAAGAACCTGCAGGGGGACACGACGCTCGCGAACAACGGCGTTCGCGCCTTTCTGGAGGGCTTCGTGGTTGCCGAACCCACCGGCAAGCAGAACACATTCGCAGCGCACAACCCGCCGGAGTTCGTCGCCATCACGGTTCGTCATGGTGGGGCCCCGCGCAATCTGGCCAATGCGTTCGAGAAGCCGGTGCGGGTAAAGGCGGGCGAAGTTTTGACTGGAGAATCAGCCAAAGTCCTCATTGAGAAGGCGAAAGCACTGGCCGCTGCCTTCGATGGGGATGCAAAGAAGGAGTCTAGCCAGACTTGGGTGTTGAACCTCGTCAAAGCCGACACGAATGGCTTCGGCATAGCCAAGAGCTCACTAACCGAAATGCTGACAGATGTGACTACCGCGCTGTCGAAGGCACCTGCAGCCGCGGCTGGTGCGTGAGGACGCCGAGATGCCCACCCTTCTGCTTCGGCTGGTTGGCCCCATGCAATCCTGGGGCATCACCAGCCGCTTCGACGAACGCGACACCGGCAAGGAGCCAAGCAAGTCCGGCGTGCTGGGCTTGCTCGCGGCGGCGCTCGGCATCGATCGCAGCAACTGGAGCGATCTGGAGCCGCTCACCCTCCTGACCATGGGGGTGAGGCACGACCGTCCCGGCCTGCCCAGGGACGACTACCAGACCGCGGCGTGCGCCGCCTCCGACACGATCATCAGGGCCGATGGATCGCCATCAAAGGACGGTGTCGTCTCGCACCGACACTATCTGGCCGACGCCGCCTTCCTGGTCGGCCTGGAGGGCACTGATCCGGGTCTCCTCGAAAAGGCCCAGACCGCCCTGCGAGATCCGGTTTGGCCCTTGGGGCTGGGTCGCAAATCGTATGTACCGTCGGAGCCCGTTTGGCTTCCCGACGGTCTGCGGAGGGAACCCATGCATGATGCTCTCCTCGCCTATCCATGGCTCGGATCCGGCGATCCGCCGCTGCAAATCCTGTGTTCATGGGAGTCCACTGACGGATCGGGATCGTTCCGGATGGATCAGCCCCTCTCTTCCTTTGCAGAACGACGGTTCGGTTCGCGATTCGTGCGGTCGGAATGGTTGCCGTTCGCTCGGGAGGTTCCTCATGCTCCTGCATAGGCTCCATCTGGATCTGCACTGTCGCGAGGTTCGGCGTGACTTGGCGGATCCGTATCAAATGCACGCCACCCTGTGCCGAGGGTTTGTCCCGGATGATCAAAAGTGCCCCCCGGGAACATTCCTGTGGCGCCTGGAGCCCGAGGCCGGGCCGTCGGGTGCCGCCCGCGTTCTGGTTCAGAGCCATACAAGCCCCGACTGGTCGCGGATAGAAATCCAAGGCTGGTTGGCGGAGCAGCCGGCGCCTGGCATCGACCTACACGCCAAGCTGTCCTTGGCCGGCCTTGCCGCTGGTCGCCGGTTTCGGTATCGGCTGAGGGCAAACCCGTGCGTCTGCAGAGACGGGAAACGCACGGGACTATTGAGTCTGGAGGACCAGCGGAATTGGATAGCTCGGAAAGGACTCCTTCACGGGTTCAAGCCAGACACCGTTCACTCTTCCCAGGAAAAAATGCTGTCCGCCCGGCAGCACAACGGCAACCCCATCCGCGTATTCTCCGCCTTGTTTGACGGGGTCCTCGTCGTGGAGGATCCAGAGAGGTTCGTGAGCACGATCCGATCGGGTATCGGCCATGGGAAGGCCGTCGGGCTCGGGCTGCTATCGGTGGTCCCTGCGCAATAGACCTTTGCCGTGCTACCTCTGCTGACCCCCATCGCCATCAAAGAACGCGTCTCGCTGGTTTTTGTCGAGCGCGGGCGCCTCGACGTCCTCGATGGCGCTTTCGTCCTCGTGGACAAGACCGGCACGCGCACACTGCTGCCCGTGGGCAGCATCGCCTGCATGATGCTTGAGCCCGGGATTCGCATCTCGCACGCCGCCGTGGCGCTCGCCGGTCGAGTAGGGACGCTTCTTGTGTGGATCGGCGAAGGCGGCGTTCGCCTGTACGCGGCCGGGCAGCCTGGGGGCGCCAGGTCGGATCATCTTCTGTACCAAGCCAAGCTGGCGCTCGACGATGACCTGCGTCTCAAGGTAGTTCGCCAGATGTACAAGATGCGGTTCGGCGAGGAACCGCCGGCAAGAAGAAGCGTCGAGCAGTTGCGTGGTATCGAAGGCGCGCGAGTGAGGGCCATCTATCAACAACTTGCCCGTCGACACGGCGTGGAGTGGAAGTGCCGCAACTACGACCACACCGAGTGGGAGTCGGGAGACATCCCCAACCGATGCCTCAGCGCCGCAACGGCCTGCCTCTATGGCATCACCGAGGCAGCCGTGCTGGCGGCCGGCTACGCGCCCGCCATCGGGTTCATTCACACCGGAAAGCCCCTTTCCTTCGTCTACGACATCGCGGACCTGGTCAAGTTCGAAACCGTGGTCCCGGTGGCCTTTCGAATCGCAGCTTCACACCCGGAAAGCCCAGAGCGGGCCGTGCGCCTTGCTTGTCGCGATGTCTTCCGCACAACGAAGATCCTCGACCGTCTGATTCCCCTCATCGAAGATATGCTGTCTGCTGGTGGCATCGACCGTCCCCCTCCGCCGCCCGAGTCGGTTCCGCCGGCCTTCCCCGAACCCCCGTCGCTTGGTGATGCTGGTCATCGTACTTGAGAACGCGCCGGACCGACTTCGCGGGCGGCTTGCCATCTGGCTCCTGGAGGTTCGCGCGGGCGTCTACGTGGGCGACGTGTCCAAGAAGGTGCGAGAGATGATGTGGTCGCAGGTCCTGGCGGGGCTCGAGACCGGCAACGCGGTCATGGCCTGGCACGCCAACAACGAATCCGGCTTCGACCTTGAGACAGCCGGAGAGAATCGCAGGGTTCCCACAGACTTCGATGGCCTCAAGCTGGTCAAGTTTCTTCCCAAAGAAGCAGACAAAGATGATGATCTTTGAAAACCAAATAGCACACATGCCCCTTCATCTTCCGGTCGGTAGAATTTCGACTCTGACTTTTTCCAATTGATGTCGCAAGGTTGGAACAAGACCGTTCCCCGC
>PMJE01000179.1 GCA_003157315.1 Myxococcales bacterium
GCAGCAGGCATACCCACAACAGGGCTACGCACCACCGCCCGCATTTCCTCCGCCACCCGCAGTTGAGCCTCAGCCGGCCGGTCCCCCAGCCACTCGCCGCGGTCTCCTCTTCATGCCCTATATTGGTTTCAGCTCGGTGGTGGGCACGGGCTCGGAAGGCTATTCGACCGGCCTTCGCCTGGGTGCCTTGCTTGGTGGCCACATAGGTCAATTCTTCTCGCTCAACGGTGAGCTGGGCATTGACATCATGAACCCCAACACGGGGTCCTACAGCTACGATACCGGCTACGACGTCACCGAAGCCTTCTTTGATGTTACTCTCAGTCCGCTCTTCCATTTTGGTGTCCCCTACGTGGAGTTCGTGGTTGGCCCCAAGATTGGCTCGTTCGCTTTCGTTGGGTCGGTAAGTGATTCGTCGGGCTACTCAGGCTCAATGGACTACAGTGGATATGGGATAGTCTACGGGTTCACCACGGGTGCCTTTTTCCCGATCGGCAGAATGGCCATTGGCGGAATCCTCAGTTTCACCGGCCACAGTTTTGAGGGCTCTTCTTGTAGCTACTCAGACGGTGGCGATTGCGGCATCTACTACTCGCCAATCGACACGAAGCTGATTAGCTTCAGTGTCGCCTTGTTGCTCTGATTTGCCTTTGCTCCCCCTGCTCAGGCCGCCGTGGTAGGGGACTCCGCCATGAATGAGCCGGCGTCCCACGGATTGGGCCTGATTGGCGCGCGCACCGCGACGTTCGTCGTGATGGCCAATATGGTTGGTGCCGGGGTCTTCACCAGCCTCGGCTTCCAAGTGGCCGCGATCCCCTCGGCCTTCCCGCTGCTCATGTTGTGGGCAGTGGGTGGCGTGTACGCCCTTTGCGGTGCCGTATCCTACGGTGAGTTGGCCGCTGCCATGCCCCGCTCGGGCGGCGAGTACCAGTACCTATCGCGTATCTACCACCCCGCCGTCGGGTTTCTCGCCGGCTGGATCTCCATCACGGTCGGGTTCGCGGCGCCGGTCGCGGCCGCCGCCATGGCGCTGGGCAGATACCTTTCGCGCGTGATCCCCGGGGCCAATCCGACCATCACGGCGCTGGTTGCCGTGGCAGCGATCTCGGGAGTGCATTTGTTCAGCGTCGGCGTGCGCAGCCGGTTTCAGGGTTTCTTCACCTCGTTCAAGCTCCTGCTTATCGTTGCCTTCATCGTCGGGGCGCTGGTTTTGGCTGCGCCCCAGCCCGTCCGCTTCGGGCCGCAGCCCGGCGATCTGCGCGCGCTCTTCTCGGCGCCATTCGCGGTGTCGCTGGTCTACGTCACCTACGCCTACTCGGGTTGGAATGCCTCGGTCTACGTCGCCGGCGAGGTGAGAAATCCCGCGCGCAGCATCCCGCTCTCGCTCATCTGCGGGACGCTGATCGTGACGGCGCTCTACCTCCTGCTCAACTTCGTCTTCCTCTACTCCACGCCCATGGCAGCTCTCGCTGGTCAGGTCGAAGTCGGCTACGTCGCGGCTGACGCGATCCTGGGCGTGCGCGGAGGGCGGATCATGGGGTTTCTCATCTCGTTCGGGCTGGTTTCGGCGATCAGTTCGATGGTGTGGGCCGGACCGCGCGTGCTCATGGCGCTGGGCCAGGACATGCGCGCGTTTGGGTGGCTTGCCCCACTCAACCGGCATCGCGTCCCCTACCGCGCGGTGCTGGCGCAGACCGCGCTGGTGGTTGTGCTCATCGTGACCTCGTCGTTCGAGAGAGTCATCACGTTTCTCGGTTTCGTGCTGTCGGCGTGCGCCTTTCTGACCGTGCTCGGCCTGTTTGTGTTCCGCTGGCGCTGGCCAGCGGCGCCGCGCCCCTACCGGACCTGGGGCTACCCGGTCACGCCCGCGTTGTTCTTGATCGTCACGGGATGGATGCTGGTCTTTCTGCTGCGCTTCCGGCCGGTCGAGTCGCTGGCCGGGCTAGCGGCGGTGGCGCTGGGCATCCCGGTCTACCTCTGGGTCGCCCGCAGCGGGGCCGCCGCGCCCGCACGTCTTGATGGCGTGGGCGAGCAGCCATGAATGGACGGAAGCGTGGGCATGGCGAACGACCGCTGAGTCCCCCAGTGCCCGACGTATGCTGAGTAGCAGAAATGGTCGGCTCTCCCGGGGATCCCTCGCTGTCCCCTGACAACCACCCCCACGCGCCGCGTGTTCGCGTCCGGTTGTGAGCCCGAGTCGAGCCAGCGCGCGAATCTTCCTGCCAGGGATGCAAGCTCTGCGTAGGTGCAAGCGCGGTCGTCTACCACCAGTCCCACATTGTAAGGCCGGCTCCGGGCGTGCTCAGCGACGCCGTGTACGAGGTTGAACGAAACCTGGGCCGGCAGCATGTCGTCTGGGGTGGAGTATACTATTTTCAAGCAAAGACCCTCTAGCTAGGCCCGCCCAATCCCCTGCTCTCGAACCCATGGCCAAACACATCGGAATCATCGCCTGCAGCGCTGAGGGCGCAGCCCTCTGCTACCGCACGCTTTGCACCGAAGCGCCGGCGCTCATGGGCGAGCACCTGCACCCGGAAGTTTCGATGCACACCCATTCCCTCGGCGAGTACATGGTGCACATCCGCACCGGCGCTTGGGAGAAGGTGGCGCAGCTCATGCTCTCCTCTGCGCGCAAGCTTGCCTCCATCGGCGCCGAGTTTGCCATTTCCCCTGACAACACCATCCACCAGGCATTCGACCTGGTGGCCGGGGCGTCGCCCATTCCGTGGCTGCACATTGCGCAGACAGTGGGCAAGGAAGCGAAAGCGCGGGGACTGAAGAGTCTGGGCATCACGGGCACCAAGTATTTGATGACCGGGCCGGTGTACGCGAACGCGCTCAAGCAGCAAGGCATCGCATGCGAGATCCCCAGAGAAGCTGACCGGCAGAGGATTGACGACATCATCTTCAAGGAACTGGTCAACGGTGTGTTGAGGCAGGAGTCGCGACTGTACTTCTACGATCTGCTAGGCAAGCTCAAGCAACGCGGGTGCGATGGCGTGGTGCTTGGGTGCACCGAGATCCCGCTGCTCGTGGATCCGGCGGACTGTCCGCTGCCCACTCTGGACTCGACTAGGCTGCTCGCGCGGGCTGCGATCGAGGAGGCGTTGCGGTAGGCAAGCCTCCTACGTCGGCGCGGCAACTGGGGGGGACATCTCATGTCCCTAGGCGGATGCGCCCTTCCAGTTCCTGCTGCGTGAGACAGTAGAGGGCATCCAGAAAGCGCACCTGGAATGTGCCGGGACCGCTGGTGCCTTCCGCGGCTATCTCGCCCGCGATGCCCATCACGATCATGGCGTGGGCTGCCGCCCGCATCGGGTCCGGTTCGACGGCGGCAAAGGCGCCACAGAGAGCGGACGCCGTGCACCCCAGTCCGGTCACGCGGGTCATCATGGGATGGCCGTTCCGCACTCGAATGAGGCCAGCCTTCCCCACTACATGGTCCGTCTCCCCGCTGATGCAGACCGTGGAGCCAAACGCCTGATGAAGGCTCTGCGCGGCCGAAAGTGCGGTCGAGGCCGCATCCAGGCTGTCGACGCCTTTGCTGCGCACGCCATCACTACAGACGGCCATGATCTCCGAGGCATTGCCCCGGATGATGCTCGGCCGCACCGTCTTGATGAAATCCCGAGCGGTGGAGGTGCGGTAGCTCGTGGCTCCGGCTCCCACGGGATCAAACACGATGGGAATGCCGCGCCTGCCGGCATGCTCGGCGGCCGCAAACATCGAGCGAATCCAGGCCGAGCTCAGCGTGCCGATATTGATCACCAAAGCGGCTGAGATAGCGACCATGTCGGCCATCTCCTCCTCGGCGTGGGCCATGACCGGCGAGGCGCCCAGGGCCAGCAGAGCGTTGGCGGTATTGTTCATCACCACGTAGTTGGTGATGTTGTGTACGACCGGCGCGGTCTGCCGAATGCGTTGCACTGATTGCCAGGGGTTCAGCAGGTCGGTATCGGTCATGAGACAAGCTCCTTGCACTCGGGCCGGCCAGGCTGAATCTCCGTCCGCGACTTGTCAATCCTCGACTGTGGCCGGGAAGGCAACCGCGCACGGGTCACCGTGGCGTCGCACTTTCCCAAGACAAATCCGCCACATAGCACAGAGCTGAGGTTCGACAATCCCACCGGTTGTTCTGAGCAGGAAGCGCCGTATACTCAACGATTCTGTGGTCGCCGGTGGCCCTTCGCCGGCTAAAGGGAGACTGAGGCTGATGGTATCACGACGTGAACGGATCGTGGTCATCGACGATACGGAGATAGTGCGGACGCTGCTGGTGCGCTACCTGCAGCGGCTCGGGTTCGCCACGCTTGAGGCTGCCGATGGCCAGCAAGGCCTCGACGTGATTCGGGCGAACCGACCCGACCTGGTGCTGTGCGATTTGCGCATGCCCAACCTCGATGGACTGGGCGTTTTGCGAGCCCTTAGGGAAGAGTCGCCCGAAATTCCGATTGTCGTGATGTCCGGTGAGGGTCTTCTCCAGGATGCCATCGGCGCGCTTCAGCTGGGGGCGTGGGACTATGTGGCCAAGCCCGTCGATCTCCGGGTGCTCGAGCATGCGCTCAACCGAGCGCTGGAGAAGGCCGCGCTGGTCGAAGAAAACCATCGCTATCGAGCCCGCCTCGAACGTCTCAACCGCGAGCTTGAGGCCAGCCTGCGGCTCTTGGCCGAGGATGAGAACGCCGGCCGGCAGATCCAGGTTCGTATGCTGCCGCGCAACCACCAGCGCTTCGGTGACTACCTGTTCACTCGTGACGTCATACCGTCCAGCTTCCTGAGCGGCGACTTCATTGATGTCTTCAGCATCGATTCACGCCATTGGGGCTTCTACCTGGCGGATGTGTCTGGGCATGGTGTCTCCTCGGCCCTGGTCACCGTTCTGCTGCGCACTTTCGTGCAGCGCCATGTGGCCAGCGCGATTCAGTCTGGCGACGACTTGGTGCTGTCGCCGGCACGCTTGCTGATGCGTCTTAACGAGGAGATGGCCCGTGACGATCTGGACAAGCATCTCACCATCTTCTACGGCGTGATCGACTTGCAGGAGGACACCCTGCTTTACGCCAACGCAGGGCATTTCCCCTGGCCGATCATGTGCGACGCGGGGGCGATCAGAGTACTCGAACAACCTGGCGTTCCGGTTGGGATGCTGCCGCGCAGTCGCTACCAGCAGCACAGCGTGCCGCTCGCCCCAGCTATGAGCTTGTCGGTCTTCTCCGACGGCGTGCTCGAGGTGTTGTCCCAACCGACCCTGGATGCAAAGCTCGAGTATCTGCGGGGTCTATTCGGGAGACCGAATGTCACGGTCGAGCAGGCGAGACAAGAGTTGCATCTCGACGGTATGTCGGCCCTGCCCGACGACGTGGCGATGCTCATCATCCAGCGTGGGGGTAGCGATGGCAACCGTACGAGCGCCTAGAGCCTACTGCGGCCGTTTCGACCAGTCGCCCATCTTGGTGCTGAAGGGCCGGTTTCGCCACATGACCGCGCGCACCCTGCGCTCGTTCATCGACGACCTGCTGGTTCAGCAGCCGGGCGACACCATCATCATCGACCTGCGCGAACTCGAAAGTATCGACAGCACGGGTATGGGTCTTCTGGCCCATCTGGGCCGAACCGCCCTGGCGCACGGCCGCCGTGCGGTGATCGTGTGCGGGACAAAGGACGTGCTGACTTGCCTCCGGTCGGCGGCATTCGACACCCTGTTCGTCATCGTCGAGCGCTGGCCCTTCGCTGAGGAAGCCAGCGTTTCCGAAGTGCCTCTCGACGCTGCGGACCTGTTGCCCGACATAATGGGGCGACTCATGCTGGAGGCCCATCGCGACCTGGCTTCGCTCAGCGAGCAGAATAGCCAGGCCTTCGCCGGGGTGATTTCCGCCCTGGAATCTGACCTGCACGGGGCCGGTCGATAGATTCCGACGTCGGCTATATCGTTTCGCCGCTTTCCACTGACGCTGGCTGGGTGGGCGCGCCGTCGCGCAGGTAGCGCGACGCCATCTCGTACTCGAAGAACGAGGCCATCTTGGTGTCGATGACCTTGGACCACAGGTCATGCGCATCGTTGCTCTTGCCCTCGGCGAGCAGACGCATGGCCTGGTAGAAAAAGACCTCGGCCCGCTTGCCGGGCGTGTCCGCCATGGTCAGCAACTGGTCGTAGCTGATGCGGCCGAGTGCATAGCGCACGAGCTGCCGGTACCAGGCCGCGGCACGCGGCGGACGCAGCTCGACCTGGCGGGCATCCAGGGTGCGCAGATAGGCCAGCGCCGCGGCGTCAGGGGTGTGGGCGCGGCGGCGGGTAATGTCCAAGATCCACAGCGAGGAGTAGACCTTGACGTATTCCGAGACCACGCGGTTCGACTTGGAGATCGCACGCCGGTAGATATCGAGCGCAGGCTCTGCGTCGCCCCGCTCCACCAAAAAGGCGATGGCGTCGATGTAGCTTTGGTCGCGGGACTCGTCTTGCTCGATAGCTTCGTCGAACTTGCGCAGCCCGTCGTCGCGTCGGCCGAGCAAGTAGTAGAGCCGGCCCACCTCGAAGGTAGCCCCCGCCGAGGAGCCAAGGCTCTTGCGGCGCAATTGCTCGATCATCAAGCGTTCCCAGCCGCGCACCGCAAACTTCCAGGCGTTGCGCGCATCGTCCCGGTTGCCATTCGCTTCGTAGGCCACGCCCAGGGAATAGGCCAAGCGTGACTGCCCCTCCACGAACGAAACGGTTTCCTCGACGGGTGCTTCGTGTTGCCGGCTGTCGAGAGCTTTGCGCAGCAGCAGCGCAGCTTGTTCGGGACTGCCCCGCTTGAGAGACAGGTTGGCAATCTGCAAGGCCACCTCAGCGTCGCCCGGGTTCTCGCGCTGTGCGCGTACAAACATCGGCTCGGCTTCGTCCAGCCTCCCGGCATCCACCAAACCTCGCGCTACCGCGAGATCCACATCGGCCTCGCTCAACTTGAAGTTCTTGCTGCCATAGCGCTGCTGACTTTGGGCCAGTTGGCTGCGCAGGGTCTCGGCCTCGCGCAAGACCGGCTGCAGGTGGTCGGGGTCAATGCGCGACTTCACATGCAACAAAGCCAGTTCCATTCGCTCAGAAAGCAGGGCAGCAATCTTGTCAGCGCCGACGTCTCTTCGTTCCAGGACGGCGAGCGCTTCGTCGAGCAAGCGCAGAGCTAGCAGGGGTGCCGGGGCAAAGCGCGCCACGCGCGAAGCCAGCACCAGCAGTTCAGTGTCGCCGGGAAACAGAAGGATCCCACGGCGCAGGATCTCGGCCGCAGCCGCGGGATCGATCCGATCTGACGAGGTGCCGAGCAGCAGCTCACCGCGCGGCAGAAAGCGTCGGGCGAGCGCCAGATAGTCGGCAGGCTGGGCGGTCGAGCGATTGGCAGCGGCCAGGAGTTGTCGGAAGTCGGGGTCGTCGCCCGGTTTGTCGGTAAAGCCGGCAGCCACCTCGACAGCACGGGCCATCTGGCCGCAGCGAAGGTAGAGCGCGGTTGCGTTGATCTCCATGGCCGAAAGCGACTCAGTGTCGAGCAACAACTCGCTCAGCATGCCGCGCCCGCCGACCCCTGTGCCGGGCGGCCGGCGCAACATTCGAGCGAGCCGATCCTGGCGCTCCGAGCCGAGGCGGGCCACGCGCTCGACCACAGCAGGGCTGGGCCAGCTTGCCGCGACACCGTCGAGAATGTCGGCCACAGTCGGCTGGGTGCGAGGTCCAGGCGTGGTCTCGGAGAGCCGGGTCTCCGTGTCCAGCCAGACCAGGATTTGCTCGACGCGAGCCGCCCAATCCGGGTTCTGCGGTTCCAGCGTTTGCAGCACGAAGAGGCCAGCCGTCACCGGCAGCTCATTGCCGCGCGGCGAGTAGACGTCCACGATCAAGCGGGCCGCCGACCCCAACAAGCTCCGCTCGCGATCGGACAATGCCAGGCCTTCCGGCCGCCAGAGCAGGGGCGCGGGGTAGAGATCGAGAGCGTCGCGGAGGGAATCATGGAGCCGGTCGAAGTCATCCTCGCTGCCCAGGATGCCGGAATTGCGCCGCAAGCGCTGTGCGTCGAGAGTCGCCAGCGGGCCAAGCAGGTACTCGACCATTTTGAGGCGAAGCTGTGCCTGCTCCTCAGTGCCTTGGTCAAGCGCTTGATAGAGGAACTTGGCCTCAATGAAGTCCTCTTCGTTGGCAATCGGGGACAAGGAAGAGGCTTCTTTGGCCAGGCGCGTTGCCGCCTCGCTTGGCCTGCCGGCCCCAGCCGCGCCTCGATAGGCACAGTCGGACGCCACCGCCGCAAAGGCGACCAGGGCGGCACACCACCAGATTTTGTTCATCCTGGCAGTTTAGCCCGTGCGGGTGGTCTTCGGCCACAAACGATAGGGCGTTCGCGAAGGCAGCTTGACCCGAAGATCGGCGGGTGGATAACATCCTTCGCCATGGGGACTTTGCTAGTCGCGTGGGGAGCCCGCCGGCTGAGCCGGCGGCGAACCATCGCGGGAAGGTATGGAAACCCTTACAGGGTTTCCATGTTGATAGTGCTCGGGCTTGGACTAGTCGCCGTGGCGGCATGCGAGAGCGTCAGCTCGGAAAAGATCGAGCAGTGGAAGGGTACGCAGAAGGGCCCGGCAAAGATCGAGGAAGCCCTGCGCAGCTCCGGCGTGGCGCCCAGTCTACGCGCCCAGGCCGCGGCCGCCCTGACCGACTTGGGTATGCCCGAGAAGGTCGACGAGGCGATGGCGGCTTTGCCGGCTGACCAGCGCTGGGAGATCTTGAAGTCGCTCGTCCCCATTCACATCAAGGCCATGGAGAGCGCGTCGGTGCCCAAGGCGCGCGACGCCCGCGACGGGCTGTTCAGCGTTCGTGCCTACGCTCAGCCGGAGGAGCAAAAGCAGATTAACGCCGCAATCGTGAAATCGATGGAGGCGGATTTGAAAGACGGCCGATTTGTCGGAGGAAGGCATTCGCTCGACAAGATGTTGGCGGCTATCGGTACGGCGTCGGGACCCATGCTGGTCAGACTGCTGCAGGACCCCACGTCGCCCTACAAAGGACTGGCCGAGCTCCTGCTCAAGGTGGGCGACGAGTTGGCGCGCGAAAAGGGTGGAGCGGCTTTGGTGCGGCGGGCGGCGGCGGAAAGCGAAATTCCCAACGACATGTGGATTGCGCTCGGTACCTTGGGTGGGCAGAGCGTGACGGACTTTCTCACCCAGAAGCTGCTGAAGAGCCCACCGGCAGAGGCGGCATTGGCGGCCAAGGCCCTGCAGCAAACCCGCTACCCCAGCGTGCTGCCATTGGCGCTCAAGATCGCGGGCGACCCAAAGGCCAACAACTTGGTGCGGGACGAGGTCTTCGGCGTGGTAGAGAAAATAGCCGGCCCGGCGGCGCAGAAAGGCCTCGTGGAAATCATTGCCAACGACAAGAAGGATCTGGTGCGCTATCGGGCGTATGAGGCCGCCCTGGAGGCGGGCAAGGTCGAGGCCGTGCTGCCCGCCCTGCAGGCTTTCTCCGACAAGCTCAGTTTCAAGAAGGAAGATGTGCTGGATTTTCTGGTCAAGGACATCACCAAGCTCGGCTTACCGGCCAAGCCCGCGGTGCTGGAGGCCCTCTCGTCGCCGTCAGCCCTGGCACGAATAACCGCGATTTGGGCGCTGGAGGCACCTCTGGCCAACCCCAGACAGTCGCTGGGCAAGGCGAGCGATGCGGCCGGGTTGTTGAAGCTGGCCGACGACAAGGCGAGCCCCAAGGGGTTCCCCGCCGGCGTGAACGTCGGTTCGGAGGCCAAGCGCGTGGCGGCGGTGTTGCAGAAAAGGGGAGGTTAGCCGCGAGACGAGGTAGAAAGCAGTCATGGCGAACGATCCCAACCGAAAGACCTTGCGGCACTTTTACTGCCGCGACGTGCTTTGGCAGAGCTTCGAGCGCATGTCCGAGGCGTTGGACCGAGGCGTTGACGAACTGGTCAACGAGGCCATGCGCGCCCTTGCCGAGCAGCAGGGGTTTCTCCCTTCAGACTTCGTGATGTCGCCGGGCAGCGGAGTGTCGCAGCCTGGGCTGCCACGCCCTGATGCGCGCAGCGAGAGCGGGCAGGCGTCGTCTGATGGGCGAGGCGACAGTGGCGTGTCCCGCACCGGCCTGCGCCGGACCGGGCCTCCGCCGGTTCCTTCGGCGCGCGGCACGGGTGAGCTGCCCGCGAGCCGCCCGCCCCCGGTGCCCGGTTTTTCGGTTCCCGCGCAGACCGAGGCTGGTGCCGCGCCTCCCTTGTATCTGATCTTTGGGAACCAGAGATACGTCGTCGACAAGGATCAGTTCATCATCGGTCGCGGCACCAAGTCGTCGGACTTGCCTATCCGCGACGGCAACATCTCGCGCAAGCATGCGGCGGTAATCCGGCGCAACGGCGAGTACTACATCAAGGACCTGGGTTCGACCAACGGCATCGACTACAAGGGCGAGCGCATCGAGGGCAAGAAAATCGAGGAAGGGGACACCTTCTCGATTTGCGAGTATCAGTTGAAATTCACCTTCGAGTAGAAGTCAACTGCTGCGCGGAACATGGCTGGCGCGCTTGATCCGTCGCTGCTCGACCAGCCCGTGAGCGCTCTGCCAGGGGCCGGGCCGGTGACGGCNNACGGCAGCGCGCTTGGCCGAGCGGGGGCTGGAAAGCGTCCGCGACCTTCTCGGCTTTCTGCCGCTCGACTACCAGGACTTTCGTACTCTGTACCCGCTTTCGGCCCTGGCCGGCTTGCCCGAAGGCCAGACGGTGGTGGTGCGGGCAGTGGTTCGCCGGGTTCGCCCATTCTTCCGCCGCTTGCTCGATGTGTACCTGGAGCAGGACGGCGTGCAAGTGCGGGCGCGCTGGTTCCGGCCCAACGCCGGCATGGTCAAGACCTACGCCAAGGGGAACCTGGTCGCGCTGGCCGGATGCTTGCGGCGGGCGAAAGACGGCGCGGTCGAGCTCATCCATCCCCGCAACGTCACGGCTATCATGGATGGGCTGGGCGCCCAGTCCGGCCTGGGACTGCGGCCACGCTACCCAGCGGTGGAAAAAGTTCCCGGCCGGGTCATTGAAAAACTGATCGCTGCGGCGGTCGAGCAGGCGGCGGGGCTGGTGCCTGACCTGCTGCCTGCGGGCGTGGCCCAGCGCCTCGCCTTTCCTTCGATCGCCGATTCGCTTCGCCAGGTTCATCAACCCGAGGTCTCGCTTTCCGACGAGAAACTGGCAGAGCTTGTGGCCGGGCAAGCAGCCGCACAAAGGCGCCTGGCTTTTGAAGATTTGTTCGTCGTGCAGGTCGGGCTGGCCCGGGAGCGGAGCCGTGCCCACCGCGCCGCGGGCTGGCGCTGTGAGGTCGATGCCGAGACGGTGTTGGCATCTGCGCGATCCGCGCTGCCCTTTGTGCTTACTTGCAGCCAGGAACGCGCGATCCAGACCATCTACTCGGACCTCGGCAGCGCGAGCCCCATGCAGCGCCTGCTTCAAGGAGATGTGGGCAGCGGCAAGACCGCCGTGGCTTTTGCCGCGGCTCTGCTGGTCGGGCGCGCCGGTGGGCAGAGCCTGCTCATGGCGCCCACCGAAGTGCTGGCCGAGCAGCATGGACGCACCTTGGCCGGCTGGGGTGGCAAGGCGGGCTTGCGGGTCGAGGTGCTGCACGCAGGGCTAGCGGCCCAGGAGCGGCGCCGGGTGTTTGCCTCGGTCGCGAGCGGCGACATCGATCTGCTGGTGGGCACGCACGCGTTGCTCGAAGAGAGTCTGAGAGTTCGGCGTCTCGCGCTGGCCATCGTGGACGAGCAGCATCGTTTCGGGGTGCGCCAGCGGGCAGCCCTGCGTCGAGCGGGGGGCTGGATCCCCGACGAGAAAACCGGCATGGTTCCCCACCTTCTGGTGTTGTCCGCCACGCCCATCCCGCGCTCCCTGGCCCTGACCGCCTACGGCGATCTTGAGCTCACCACCCTCGACGAATCTCCGCCGGGCCGTCGAGTCGTGGCGACCAATCTGGGCGTGGGCCAGGCTGCGCGCCGCGAGGCATGGGCTGCGGTCAAGGCGGCGGTTGCAGCCGGCGGGCAGGGTTTTGTGGTTTGTCCGGCTATTGTCGAGCAGAAGCCGGGCCGGCGCGCTTCGGTGCTCTCCCGATTTCGCGAACTGGGGCCGCTGCTGGCGCCGGCGCGGGTGGGCCTGCTGCACGGACAGATGCCGAGTGCCGAGCAGCAAAAGGTGGTGGCAGCTTTCCGTGCCGGCAAGATCGACGTTTTGGTCGCCACGACCGTGCTGGAGGTGGGCGTGGATGTGCCGCGCGCCTCGATCATTGTCATCGAGGACGCCGAGCGCTTCGGTCTGGCGCAGTTGCACCAGTTGCGCGGCCGGGTGGGACGTGCAGGGCAGGTCTCCAGTTGCTTTCTGCTGACCAACGCACAGGATGCCGAAATCTTGGACCGATTGGCATTCGTGGCCGCAACCAGCGACGGGTTCCGCATCGCCGAGGAAGACCTGCGTAGGCGTGGACCGGGCGAGATCTACGGCGAGCGGCAGACCGGCGTGGTGGGTCTGTGGCTACGCGATCCGGCCGGGGTGGCGGCCTTGGTCGAACGGGCGCGCCAGGAAGCCGAAGCGCTGCTGGCTGAGGATCCGACGCTTGCGTTGCCCGCGCACGCGGCCTTGCACCAGGCGGTCGAGACGCGCTGGCTGCGCCGGCGGCCGATTGCCGAGGAAGCGGGATGAGGAACCGGATACAGCGTGCCCTATGGGCTGGGCTGCTCGGCGGCGTACTGGCCGGCAGCGGGGATGCGCTTTGCACGCTGGCGGCTGCGCTGACCCGGCCTTCGGCCGTGCATGCGGTAGCGCTGGGCAGTTTCGCAGGTGCAGTGCTGGGCATTGGACTGGCTCTGCTAGCCGTGCTGCTTGCCGCGCTGGTAGCCCCGCTGGCGGAGCGACGGATTCCCTCGACCGCCCTGGTTGCGATCGCCCTGGCAGCTCCGCTTGTGGTCTACGATGCCTTTGCCCTGTTCGCCGGGGCAAAGGCCTCGCGGGTGGCGGGACATCAAGCCATTTCCGTGGCGCTGGTCCTGTTGGCGCTCGTGCTGGCGGGGCTGGCGGGCAGCCTGTGGCAGCGACTCCTGGTGTATCTGGAACGTGCGTCGGGACTCGGCCGCGTGGCGGTGGCCGCGGGCTTACTGGTGGTGGCAGCTGCGGCAGAGCAGGCCAATCGCGTGGTGCTGCCGCGGCTCTATCCGTGGTTTCACTTGTCGTTGGGGTTGCTCTTTGTCGCGGCTTGCGTGCTGGCGGTGCACGCTCTGCTGCACGGCCGGGCCTGGCGGCGTGCCGGGATGCTGGCGCTCGCGGCAAGCGTGCTGGTCCTGGCCGGCCTGGGAGCACACGAGCTTTCGGTCATGGCTGCAAGCCAGAGCCTGCGCTTTTTCGCCTATGAGAGAACCCAAGTGACCAGGCTGGCGTTGCGCTTGCTGCCCGCCCGACACGAAAGGCGTGGCGCGGTCCGCCCGGATGCCCTCCCGCTGCCCGCGGCCAGCCCTTTGCCCGAGGGACCGCACCGGCCTGGATCGGACGTAGTGCTCATCACCGTGGACGCCACGCGCGCCGATCACGTCGGTGCCTATGGCTATGGCCGCTCGACCACACCCAACATCGATGCACTGGCCAGGCGCGGGGTGCGCTTCGCGCGCGCTTATGCCCAGGCGCCGCATACCTCGTTTTCCATTGCTTCGCTAATGACCGGCAAGTACTACCCGACCCTGGCGCGGCTGGCCCCGCAGAGCCAGCACGAAACCCTGCCGCTCACCCTGCGCCGCTACGGTTGGAAGACCGCCGCATTTTTTCCGCCGGCGGTGTTCTTTATCGATGCGCAGAAGATGAAGACTTTCGAGGCCAACAACTTCGACTTCGAATACGTGAAATACGAATACCGGGACGCCGAGCAACGGGTCGAACAAATCGACGATTTCTTCCGCAAAGAGAATCCGCGCAGAGTCTTCCTCTGGCTGCACCTGTTCGAGCCCCACGTACCCTATGAGGTGCACAAGGGTCACGATTTCGGCAGCCGCGACATTGATCGCTACGACAGTGAGATCGCGTATTGCGACGCCGTGGTGGGCCGGGTGATCGCGTATGTGCAAGAAAAACGGCCCAATGCCATCATCGTGGTGGCCGCGGATCACGGCGAGGAATTCGACGAGCACGGCGGGCGCTACCACGGCACCACTCTCTACGACGAACAGGTGCGGGTTCCGCTCATTATCTACGTTCCCGGCGTGGCCCCACGCGTGGTGGCTGGCCCGGTCCAGTTGATCGACATCGCGCCCACCATCTTGGGACTACTCGACCTGCTTGCGCCGGCGCGCATGCGCGGGACCGATCTCGGGCCATGGCTGGCCACGCCGTCCGCGCCAGAGGATCGTTTGCCGCCGGTGTTCGCCGAGGTGGAGGACAAGCGTATGGTGGTGAGCGGCCAGGAAAAACTGATCTGCGACTTGGCCAAAGACTACTGCGCGTTTTTTGACTTGGGCGTCGATCCGCGCGAGCAGCACGACCTGGCCGAGGCGCGACCGGAACGAGTGGCGGCGCTGCACCTGCTGCTGGACAGGTGGCTCGACGAGCAGGCGCGCTTCGAGTCGAGACCCCCAGCCGTCGCCGACAGCCCGGCCGTGTCCCAGACGCTCGAGCGTGGTCGTCTGGGCGATCCGGCGGCGGCTTTCGAGCTAGCCACTATGCTGCAATCACCGGCGCCCGTGGAACTGCGGCGCGAGGCCGCCCGCCTGTTGGTCGAGGCGCTGCCAGGCCGGCAAGAGACACGGCCGATAGTTGTGGCGGCCATCAAAGCGGCTGACGACGATGAGGTTCGCGACTGGGCAGCCGTGGCAGCGCTGCGGTTGGGCGAGGCGAGCGGCCGACCGCGGCTGCTCGCCATTGTCGGGCGTCCGGGCAGCGAGGCCCGCCAGGGACTGCGATTCCACGCAGCGCTGGCCTTGGCCCAATCCGGCGACGGCACGGGCGTGATGGTGTTGGGCGAGGCGCTGGATGCGTGCTCGGCCAATGAGGNNGATGCCGCGGGCGAGCCTGCGCTGATTGAGCGTTTGAAGACCGACGAGTACGTGCCCGTGCGCTTGGCCGCGGCCCGCGCCCTGGCCCAGCTGGGCGGCGCGCGTGCCGTGTTGGCACTCAAATGGTCCGTCGCCAACGAGCAAGAGCCGCGCGTGGCCGAGGCCGCGCGGGCGGGGCTGGCGGAGTTGAGGTGGGGACGGTAACCCGAAACTAGCCAGTTTCGCGTGGGCCGTCGATCGAAGTTAGCTATTGGCAAAAGCACGTGCGGGGAATACGTCAAGCAAGGCTCATGCCACCCTCCCCCGCGACATTGCCGGGCAGCGCCGCTCAAGGTGAACAGACGAAAGACCGCGGGCGCGGTTTTGGCGTAGACTGAAAGGCGGTAAGAAGGATTCACCCATGATGTTTCGACCAAACCTCGGCGTTCTTGCGATGCTGGCAGCAACAATTCTCGCCTGTAGCTCGTCAGGTGGAAAGACGGGGGCGGGTGGCGCTACCGCCGGCGGCACCAGCCCAACTGGCGGGGCCGTCGCCGGCGGAACCAACGGAACTGGTGGCAGCGTCGTCACAACCGGCGGCAGCAGCGCGACGGGCGGCACGAGCCCAGCCGGCGGAGCGGGTGGGGGCGGCGCGACGAGCAGCGGCGGCGTAAGAAATACTGGCGGATCTCCGATGACAGGCGGCGGGTCGAGCAACGGCGGCGTCACTTTGAGTGGTGGCTCAGTCCGTGTTGGCGGTTCTTTGGCAAGCGGGGGCTCGACGAACAGTGGTGGGGCGCGGGGAACCGGGGGAACGCCAATGGGTGGCGGCACGGTGGGTGGTGCGTCGTCACGGGGTGGAACCTCCACCGGGGGCATCTCGACTGGCATTGGTGGGTCAGGTGGGCAGTCATCGGGCGGAAATGCTCCACTGGCGCCTACCGACCTCAACATTGCCGGCCGAGCGGCGCCACTCAATGTCGAAGGAACTCCATTGTTCGGATGGGTGCCGAACGATCCAGATGGGAATGAAATTCAGTCCGCCTACCAAATAGAGGTGACACGGGTGAGTGACAGCGTGGTAATTTGGGACAGTGGAAAGACCGCATCCAGTTCCGAATCCTTCGTCCCTTACGCTGGACCTGCGCTGGACGCAGGCACAAGCTACACGTGGACGGTTCGCACGTGGGATCGCAGCGGGCTGGCCTCTCCTTGGGCAGCGCCCGCGAGTTTTGACACGGGCCTCAGTGATGCCGATTGGAAGGCCAGTTGGATTCGGCGAACCACCACAGAGCCTGATGACTACACGCTCGCCCGTCGCGAGGTGACAATTGGCGCCAGTCCGGTCACCAGGGCTCGTGCCTACGTGTCCGCGTATCACCAGTACGAGCTGCGATTGAATGGGACTGTTGTGGATCGTGGACCGGCCTTCTCGTATCCGGGGGAAGGTTACTACCAAGCCACTGACATCACCAGCCAAGTGAAGGCGGGCTCTCCGCTTGCCATCGGCATTATTTATCACTGGTACGGCGCCGGGAAAGGTCGCCCGGCGGCAGTGCCTGGGCTGCTGGGTCGATTCGTCGTTCAGCACGCCGACGGCACACAGGATGTCATCCTGACGGACGGGAACTGGCACGTTCGCCGTGCGTCTCAATGGCAAACGGGGGCTCCAACCCGGAGTTTGCTTCTCGATCTTTCCCAAGAGTACGTGGAACAAATCGACTCCACCCAAGCACCAACCGGTTGGGACCAGCCAGGCTATGTAGACACGGCATCACCCTGGACGGCCCCACAGGTGGTGGGCGTGCACCCGACGAGCGTGTTCACGCATGTGACCGGGCAAGAGCCACGCGTTGTTCGCAGTGTGGCGACGCCCGTCTCGGTCAAGACCCTTTCTGACGGCGCAGTGGTTGCTGACTTCGGCACCGTCATACCGGCACGACCCGATGTACAATTCCAGTCGGGGAAATCTGGCCGAACCCTGAATATCCTCACCGGCTACGAGCTAACCTCCGACGGGCATGTGTCAGCCGCCGTGAATTCGACTCAAGAAACTACCATGTCCTTCACGTACACTGAAAGCGACGGGGCGCAGGAGTTCTTGCCTTTCACGTACCTTGGCTGGCGCTACTTGCAGATATCGGCCCCAGGAGAGACGCTTTCAGCAAGCCAGATTTCTGCGATTGTTGAACATTCAGACTCGCCCCCGCAATACGCCGCGACCTTCACAAGTTCTGATGCGACGGTCAATGCGGTGTTCGCTCTGGTGCAGCGCTCGGCGCTGTACTCCATGCAACAGCAGTTCGTGGACACTCCCACGCGGGAAAAGGGACAATTTTTGGGGGACGCGGTAAACGATTCCTACGCGACGATGCTGGGATTGGGGGAGCGCTCTTTGACACGCAAGGCGCTGCGGGAGTTTATCGCCTCTCAGGTCCATTACTGGACTGATGGCCGCCTCAATGCGGTCTATCCCAATGGAGATGGTCAGCGCGACATTCCGGACTACACGGAAAGGTTCCCGAATTGGCTTCTTCGATACTATCAGACAACCGGCGACAGCGCACTGCTGGCCGATGCCCACGACACCGCACAAAACGTTGCCGAATACATATGGAAATACGTCAATGCCACGACCGGGCTGGTCACAAACCTTGCGGGCGGCAGTGGCCAGTATCAGTACGGCATCGTTGATTGGCCGGCGGGAGAACGGTTCAGTTACGACATGACCACGGCTGTTCGAACGACCGTGAATATTCTGGCCGTGGATGCAATGCGAAGTATGGCTGCCATTGCCACAGCTTTGGGGCGTCCGGCCACTGAAACAAGCCTCTACCAAGGACGCGCCGATCAACTCACGACAGCCATCAACGCAAAACTGTTACGCGCCGACGGAATATACATTGACGGTCTTACGTCGGCGGGGAAACAAAGCACACACGCCTCGCAGATCGCGAACTCTTACGCAGTTGCGTTTGGGGTGGCTCCCTCGTCGAGTTGGTCACAGATAGGCACCTACGTGGCTGGCCTCGGCATGCAACAAGGTCCGATGACCGCGCATTGTCTGCTGCAGGCACTCGGTGATGCTGGCATGACTGACCAAATGATAACGCGCCTGACGGACAAGACTGGGCTGGGATGGGCCAATATTCTCTCACAGGGGGCGACCTTCACCTGGGAATCGTGGACCGCGCCTACCGAAGGGAATAGTGAGTCCCACGGCTGGGGCGCGGAGGCCCTTGTCGACATTCTTGAGTCGTTGTTGGGTTTGCAGTTGACCGGCCCGGGAGCGTCGACGATTCAAATTGCGCCGCCCGCAACCGGCCTTACCTCTGCTAGCGGCACCGTTCACACTGAGCGCGGCACTGTGCAAATAGCTTGGAAGCGTCCAGCCGCTGGTGGCCTGACGCTGGATGTGACGATTCCTGATAATGTGAGTGCAACCGTACTGCTGCCGATCACCAAGCCAGGGAGCACATCGGCCAGTGGTGCGGGCCAACCTAGTTTTATTTCGGAAAACGGGGTGCAGGCCACCTATACCGTAGGCTCGGGACAGTCTTCCTTCATCGTGGGAAGCTAGCTTCGGGATTTTGCGACAATTTTTTGACTCATTCGCCGCCCGTGCCTAAATCTGGAGCATGCCCCACTGAAATGGGTTCTAAGGAGAGCGAGATGAACGACGAGCGACAAAATGAGTTGCGCTGCGGGTGTTTCGCACCCCGAAAGGACAGACCGATCATGTCTCGAAAGTCGTTGGCCATCCTGATCTCCGGTTCCGGCTTGCTCGTCGCGTCGGCAGCTCATGCACAATCTGACGACATGCCGCCTGCTGAGCCTGCCGTGCCTGCGGAGCAACCGTCCCCAGCGCCGACCCCGCCCATCGCACCGCCGACCCAACCAACCATTCCTCCGACTTCGGTGAATCCATGGTTCGTTCGGCCT
>PMJE01000288.1 GCA_003157315.1 Myxococcales bacterium
CACCGAACGGGTTGAGGGACCGAGTGAAATTGGGCAGTTGCGAGCGGCCCGAGGCGCGAGGAGGGAGAATACTCGACGTATTTGACCGACGAGCAACGCAGGGACGCGACGCAAATGCGCGATTTCACGACGGGAGGCAAACCGTTCGGTGCTCTAGACCCAATCCAGGGGGCTGTCACTGGATTTCGGGAATGGCTGCAAGAGCCACGTAGATCGCGCGCAGATCTCCCAGCCGTTCGTCGAGGAGCTGCCAAAGTCGAGGCGATTCCACTGCTGCGTAGTCATGGACCAGTATGTTGCGCAGCCCCGCCAACCCCTCCAGGCGATCGAGCAAAGCGGTGTCGATGATCCCAGCCCGTGCGAGCGCAGGCAGCACTTCACGGTAGGTGGCAGGAACAGCCAGGCCGCGTCCCGCCAGGATGTGATGACCTATGTCGAAGATCGCTTCGGCAGCGATGTGCATGGCCCGTTCAAGGGCAAGGTTTGCGATGGCATCCGTTTCGCGCGTGATCCGTGGCAGACCCCGGAGCCGTTCAAGATCGCGAATGACGCTGCCCAGGTGAGCAAGCCGAGCTACCACAACGGGCTTGCTGACGGTCACGGCGTTATCTCTCCTGCCCTGACTGCCTGAGCCAGCAGGATCATCCGGTTTCGCTGTTCGTCGTCCTCGGCTTCCCAGCGTGCGCGACGCACGAAGGCCGCAACCGCCATCTCATCCTGCTCGACCAGCAAACGGCCTGTGGTGATGACCTCCCATCTGAGAACCGGTGGCGCGCTACCCATGTCGATGAGGTCCAGGTCGACGCCGATCTCGCGACCGACGATGTCCATGATTCGCGTGCGTTCAAGCCCAAGAGTTGGTTCGCAAAGCACAGCCAAGTCCAGGTCCGAATCCGCCTTGCCGGCGCCCCTGGCCCTGGAGCCAAATGCCCAGCACGCAACGATGCGACGCCCCCGCAAAGGGGCGCTGGCCAGCACGGCCTTCGCAGCCTGATCGACCAAGGGATCCACGGCGGCAATGTTAGCACGTGGGAAGTGGCTTGCGGCTCTGGGCAGGCACTCACGGTCCGGGGCGACCCGGTGGGTGCCGCCGAACCCCGTCGGCTGCTGGCGAATGCTATCCTCCTCAGCCATGCCCCGTATCTTCCCTGACACGATACCTTCGCCCCGCAAGTTGTGAGCCCTGCTCGTGCCATCACCAACTCCTCTCCGCAAGACCACCGGCCTGAAGCAGGTCTTTCGCGCCCTAGATAACCGCAATTATCGGTTGTTCTTCTTTGGCCAGGGCGTGTCCCTGATCGGGACCTGGATGCAAACCATCGCCCTGGGCTGGCTGGTCTACCGCATTACCCATTCGCCCTTCCTCTTGGGCATGGTGGGCTTTGCCGGCCAGCTCCCCATGCTCCTGCTCACGCCGCTTGCCGGCGTGCTCTCTGACCGTTGGCAGCGCCGGCGCGTCTTGGTGATTACCCAGAGTCTCGCCATGCTCCAGGCCTTGGCGCTGGCCGGCCTGACCCTAACCGGGCTTATCCAGGTCTGGCAAATAATGGTGCTGGCGGTCTTTTCGGGGGCGGTCAACTCCTTTGATATGCCAACCCGGCAAGCCTTCACCCTGGAGATGGTCGACCGCAAAGAGGATCTGCCCAATGCCATTGCGCTGAACTCATCAGTCTTCAATGTTTCGCGCCTGATTGGCCCAAGCATCGCCGGGATCCTCATCTCACTGGTTGGGGAAGGCGTGTGCTTCCTTCTCAATGGCCTCAGCTACATTGCGGTTGTTGCAGCTCTGCTCTCTATGCGGCTTGCTCCCCCGCAGGTGCGCGTTTCCGAGAAGGATCTCCTGAAAGACCTGCAGGCAGGCGTGCACTACGCCTTTGGTTTCCTGCCCATCCGCAATATTTTGCTGCTCCTGGCAGTTGTCAGCTTGGTGGGCATGCCCTACACCGTACTGATGCCAGTCTTCGCCAAAGACGTACTCCACGGCGGGGCGCAGACACTCGGCATCTTGATGGCCTGCGCTGGCGTTGGAGCACTGACCGGGACGATTTACTTGGCGGCGCGCAACTCGGTTGTGGGATTGGGGAAAAGAATTCCACTTGCCGCGGCCTGTTTCGGACTGGGACTGATAGGCTTCTCGTGGTCCCGCCACATGTTGCTTTCCTTGCCGCTCATCGCAGTTGCCGGATTCGGGATGATGGTGAATATGGCGTCCTCCAATACTATTCTCCAGACCATCGCCGAAGAGGACAAGCGCGGGCGGCTTATGAGCCTGTACGCCATGTCCTTCGCCGGCATGGCACCCTTGGGCAGCTTGTTGGCAGGCACGCTGTCGACCCGCATCGGCGCGCCGGCCACCCTGACTGTCGGCGGCGTTGTGTGTCTGGTCGGGGCGGGCCTGTTTGCGTTGCAGTTGCCGCAATTGCGGGCGCTGATCCGGCCGATCTACAGCCAGAAAGGCATCCTTCCCGCCCTGGCCTCGGGCCTGTCAGCCGCAGACGAGCTCTCTTCGCCAACCCGCGAAGGCTGAGCGCGACTACTACCCGTGATCCATCACAAGACCCCTAGGTTGATCGTACAAACATTGGAGCAGTAGATTTTGGCGTTAGGGGCGCCCGATGGCTGCATTTGGGCGTCCAGTGCCACGCCATTCAGCGCACCCATGTCACATTCCTCGCCCTGGTCGAGATAGCCGTCGCCGCAGTAGTGAGGCGTCATGCATCCCACCGTGCACCCGCCGAACCCTGGATTGTCACCATTCGCCCTGCCCACGTCGCATTGTTCGTATGGAGAGTTTGTCACGCCGTCTCCGCAGAAGGGCCCCCACTTGCATTTTGTCGTGCACCCGTTGTACAGGTTGTCGTCGTTCGGCCCCGGACACCTCTGGGGGACTGGCACCGATCCATCGCCGCAGTCGCATTCCTCGCCCGCTGACACGATCCCGTCGCCACAGCGGGGCTGGCATTGTGACAGCTTGGCGTTGTAGCCGCTGAGAATAAGCTGGAAGTTGGACTCAGGCGGGTGCCGGTCGGCCCCAAAGATGGCAATCTCGTAGACCTTGTTGTCTTCCAGTCTGAGGTTGACGTTTCGGTTGCGGAAGTCATCCGGTGAATTGGGAGCTGGCGGGGTCGTCCCGTTTGTGGCTACGCACCCTGCTGCTGCGTAGCCGGCCTGGGTAGTCGTGATATTCCCGGTTGCGTCAAGACAGCCGCCTTCGGTGATGGTCGCCTGACTTTCACCGGGGCCACCTGAGACAACGACCTTGCCCGGCGTTTGTTGATGAACGCCACCGAGGTCGAGAACCAGGATACCGTTGATGAAGGCGAAGAGATCATCGTCGCCGAAGAACTGCAGGGTCAGGGGGGTAGCGCTGGAATACACGAAGAAGTAGCGCGCCTCGGTGGTGAAGTAGGAGTCGTGCTTTACGCCCAAAGTGTTGGTGACCCAGCAGCCATTCGACAAGATACTTCCAGCTGGACAGTCCGCCGCGGTCACACGGGGTGGAAAGAAATACTGGGAGCCCTGGCAGGTTGGCCAAATGGGAGTTCCATTGCCATGGTTCCAGTAGGGCCATAGGTCGCACAGCGTGACCTGGCTGGGATTCAGGGTATCGAGTGGGTAAAAGCCGTTGTCCGGGCCAGCAAGATGCGTCTTGCTGGCGTACCGGTAGATATTCGTTCCGATGGCGGGCATCTCGAGCACCGAGACGAAGGCCTTGTTCACGCTGTCGTCATTCGTGAACCACTGTTTGAAGCTGTTCGCATCCTTCACAATAGGTACCACCCCATTAAAGATGGGGCCGTTCGGGGTGCTCTTGGTGTAGCCCACTAGCGTGCCAGATACGTTGCCGGATTCATTGGTCAGGGTGATGGCGGTGCCGGCGCTGCCGCCGAGATAGTCGCCGGCCCCGTTAGAAAGCGGGCTGTCATTGCCAGCCTGCGTATAGGTACTGGGAATGTATCCGTCCGAATTGGCGATGTTCCAGTCGCTGAACTGGCAGGCGCACTGGTTGTTGGCACGCTTCGCGTTCAAGATTGGCTTGCCGTTCAAGAGATTCGGATCGGGAATATCCCAGCAACGCGCGGTTGAATCGTTGCCTTTGGCCGGCCCGCCCGAGTTCGGGACACAGATGGTCGTGGGCGAAGTCGATCCGTTCCACTTGTTGCCCAGCCAATAGAAGTCGGGGTGGCCACCCGGCGAGACATTCTCCGGCTGGAAGTCGCGGTAGATAATGGGCACCTCAAGGCATTGCGTGCCCGCGTTCACGGGCAATTTGCAATTCTCAGAGTCCTGGTTGGTATGGGTGGTGCAAGTGAACCCAGCCTCCACCTGGCAGGAGCTTGAGCAGCCATCACCGCTCACCTGGTTGCCATCATCGCAGTCCTCGCCCGGATCGACGTTTCCGTCGCCGCACACGGTGGAGCAGGCCTGGTTGTGGCCAGAGCTGTCACGACAACTCGGCTCCTTGGTGCAGGTCTTCGAGCAGCCGGTTCCGTCCCCGAAAAAGAGGCCATTGCGGCCCTTGCAGCCGCTCGGCAGGTTTACCGGGTCTGTGCCGCAGTCGCATTGCTCGCCCATCTCCTTGATTCCATTGCCACAGTTCGCCTTGATGCAAAGCTGGCCGGGCGAGGGCGGGCAACTGGCGCCGGGTTCTATCTGGCAAGTGCTCGAACAGCCATCGCCGCTGACGGCATTTCCGTCGTCGCAGGTCTCGCTGCCCGTGAGCCTGCTGTCGCCGCAGATCGGGGTGCAGGGCATTCCTGGCACGCGACACTGGTAGCCGGGCTCAATCCTCTGGCAGTCTGCGGAGCAGCCATCGCCGCTAATCGTATTTCCGTCGTCGCAGGTCTCATCAATGGTTAGTATTGCGTTTCCACATACCCTCTTATTGATGCAGGGTTGCCCCGGAGCAGGACACAGGTAGTCGAATTCGATTTGGCAGAGGGCATTGCAGCCAGTATCGGGAACAGGGTTAAACCCGAGCTTCTTGCTAGCGGGTACACCGTCATCGCATTGCTCGCCCGGATCCAAGATGCCGTCGCCGCAGTGGTTGAACAAGAGAGTGGTGCCCCCAGCTCCGGCGGTGCCCAGGTCTCGTGAAATCCCTGCGTCGCGAGAACTCGTCCCCCCTCCTATTCCGCCTGTCCCGGCCGTGCCGCCAGCAGCAACGCCGCCATGTCCGCTCCCGCCGGTTGTAGCTGTGCCACCAATGCCCCCGGTGGCGACCGGCGCGTCTGGTGCGATGGTGGCGGTGCCGCCACTGCCCCCTGTGGCGATGGGCGCGTCTGGTGGCCTGGCCGTGCTGCCGCCGCTGCCGCCGGTTGCAACTGTGCCGCCACTGCCGCCGGTTGCAACTGTGCCGCCACTGGCGCCTGTGGCGACGGGCGCGTCTGGTGGCCTGGCCGTGCTGCCGCCGCTGCCGCCGGTTGCAACTGTGCCGCCACTGGCGCCTGTGGCGACGGGCGCGTCTGGCGATCTGGCCGTGCTGCCGCCGCTGCCCAAGACGCCAGCGTCGGGCACGGCGGGATGTCCGGCCGCTCCGTCAGGCAAGGGCTTGAGGCCGTTGGCGCACGCCGCGGCCAGCGCGGCGAGCAGGAAAGGAACGCTGAGGCGTACACAATGGCGGAGAGCGCTTTCATGGTCAGTCTCCTAAAGT
>PMJE01000400.1 GCA_003157315.1 Myxococcales bacterium
CTCATCGTCGCGGTCGAGTTGCCCACCCTCAGTTTCCAACGCGATGACAGCAGCATGGCGCAACTGGTGTCGACCGCGCTGTTCGGCGACGGCGCGGCGGCGGTGCTGCTCACCGGGCGTCGTTCGGAGCCCGGAGTGGCCTTGCTCGATGCTGAGACCCATCTCTTCCCGAACAGCCTGGACCTGCTGGGTTTCGATCTGCGCGACGACGGGTTGCATGTCGTGCTGGGCAAGGAGCTGCCGGAAACCTTGCGTGCCACCTTCGGTGCCGTCGTCGATCGTCTGCTCGCCCGGGCGGGAATCGGACGCGCGGATCTCGAATGCTGCGCGTTTCATCCGGGCGGCAAGCGGATCCTGGTGGCGATCGAGGAAGCCCTGGGGCTCGACCGGACGCGGACCCAGCCCTCATGGGACGTGCTACGCGAGTACGGCAACCTGTCAAGCGTGGCGGTTCTATTCGTACTCGAGCGCTGGATGAAACAACACCGCCCGCGTCCGGGTGCCTATGGATTGCTCGGCGCCTTTGGGCCGGGCCTGTCCACCGAGTTGTGTTTGCTGCAATGGAACTAGCCCAGACACTTCCACTGTACACGGCGCTGTTGCTGCTGGTTGGGTTGACCCGGCTGGCAGAGTTGCTGCTGTCACGCCGAAACCGACGATTGTTGCGCGCAACCGGGGCGACGGCCGTGCGCGAGCCGCACTTTCGCGCCATGGTGCTGCTTCATGTTGGCATATTGGCCGGCGCTGGCGTCGAAGCCTGGATCACCCGGCGCGCGCCTATCCGGGGACTCGCCTGGGCCATGCTGGCGTTGTTGCTGGCCGCAAACGCACTGCGCTGGTGGGTGATTGCCACGCTTGGCCCACATTGGAACGTGGCCATCATGGATTCTATTGTGGAAGGGCACTGCAGATCGGGCGGCCAGGTTGCGGTTTGTCGGGGCCCGTTCCGCTGGATTCGCCACCCCAACTACGTCGCGGTTTTCATTGAGTTGCTCGCCTTGCCGCTGGTGCACGCCGCCTGGCTCTGCGCTGCAGTCGGCTCAGCCGCCCACATCTGGGTTCTGCGCCATCGCGTGCACGCCGAGGAAGCCGTGCTGCTTGGTCATCCGAGCTACCAGGCTGTGATGGCGGATAAGCCGCGCTTCATCCCGCGGCCTCTTTCAGCGGCAGTCCAGGGCTTCTTTGCCTTTGTTCGCCTCGGTCGTCCGTTGTTTCTCCTGGGCGGGTTCTTGCTTTACGGCCTGGGCGCAGCCGTGGCGCTGGCGCAGGGCCGGACCATCAATCCATCTGTGTATTTGCTCGGGCAGGCGGTCCTCACAGCCTTCCACCTGATGACCCACTATGCAAATGACTACTTCGACTACGATGCGGATCGTGCCAACGCAACGCCCACACGTTGGTCGGGTGGAAGCCGTGTGCTGACGCGCGAAGAACTCCCGCGCTGGATCGCCCTGGCCGGGGCACTGGCTCTGGCAGCCGGAGGAATTGCCACGACGATCGTGCTGGCGCTCCGGCACCCGGCCCCCCTGCTCATCCCTATCGCCATGGCGATCCTGGTCTTTTCGTGGCTCTACAGCGCTCCGCCGCTGCGCTTGCATTCGACCGGGCTGGGCGAGCTGGACGTCGCCCTCGTAATGACCACCTTGGCGCCGTTCTTCGCATTCTACCTGCAGGCCCCGGACTTGCTTGGCCTGCGCACCTTGCTGCTGGCCATTCTTCCCCTCTGCTGTCTACAATTCGCGATGATCTTGGCGGTGGAAGTGCCGGACGCCATCGGAGATTCGATGGTTGGCAAGCGAACCCTGGCGGTGCGTCTGGGTCGCCCACGCGTCGTGCGTTTGTATGCAACAGTGGTCGTCATCGCCTACGCGGCGTTGCCCGTTCTTGTGGCGGCCGGGCTGCCTCTGGCCGTCGCACTGGCCACGGCCTTGCTCGCGCCCCTTGCCGCCTGGCGAATCTGGTGTATGCGTGGCGGCTGGGCGCTGCGGCCCGAAAGCTGGGAGGGCTTCACTTTCTGGGCCGCCGCTCTGTTGGTGCTGACCGCCGCCGCCGAGATCGCGGGATTCTTGCTGCTGTAGCCTTTGGCCAGATTCTTGCCGATAGGGCACCGATTCAGTGCCCTATCGGCGCGGACGCCTTAGTTGTGTCCTAGAGCAGCGTGCGCAATTCGCACAATCTTGCGAGCGATATCCTCGGGTGAAAGGACAAAATCTATCCACCCGCTTGCGATTGCGCTTTCCGGCATATCTGGCTGTCCGGCTGTGTCGAGCTTCTGCGCGATGGTGATGCCCCCCACTTCTTTGATTCCACGCAGCGCCGCTGCCCCATCACCGTCATATCCAGAGACAATGACAGCGATAACTTTGCCGCCCCAGTGCTGGGTGAGGGAGCGCAGAAAAACCGTGATCACATCGGGCCATCCCCTCGGCTTTGAAATCGGCTTCAGATGGAACTCTCCATCAAGAACGTGCAAATCACGATGTGCCGGAATGATGAACACATGGTCGCGCTGAATCTGTAGACTATCCGTGATCAGTTCGACCGGCATCTCCGTGTACTGCGGGAGAATCTCGTGGAGCAAAGTCTCCACGGTTCTCAGGTGATTCACGANNTATAGGCGTCGAGGCCACCGGCCGAACCACCCACGCAAACGACAGGAAAGTCTCTTCCAGCGCTCTGAGCTTTCATTGGCTTGACGTTCATTGGGAACCAGCGTCCTCTCTTCGTCGCAGCGAGCTCCGAAATCCTTCCCCTCTGACAGCGCTGCCGTCTATTATGACATTCGGGAGTCACTAAAAGGCAAGAACCAAGAGGAAGCAACGCCCGATCCCATACAAAGTCAGCATAGGGGGAGAAAGGGAGAGAGTGTAGCGAGGATTGCCTTCCTTTGCGAGCGCAAACGTACTGAATGGGGCAGGTCACAAAGATCGCTTGGACGGCATCTAATAGCGGGAACGCACCGCCAAGTGACAGTGGGGCGACGGCCCGTTACCCAGAGGAAGGGCAACATGAGCACGATTACGACCAAGGACGGCACACAGATCTACTACAAGGATTGGGGCTCGGGTCCGCCGGTTGTATTCAGCCACGGATGGCCCTTGAGCTCAGATAGCTGGGAGGCCCAGATGCTCTTTCTGGCCTCCAACGGCTATCGCTGTATCGCGCACGATCGCCGCGGCCATGGCCGGTCTAGTCAGCCGTGGGACGGCAATGAAATGAACACCTACGCTGATGACCTCGCGGCGCTGATGGACACGCTGAACCTAAGAAACACCGTGCTCATCGGATTTTCCGCGGGCGGTGGCGAAGTTGCGCGCTACATCGGTCGTCACGGTAGCAAGCGACTGGCCAAAGCCGCGCTGGTCGCGTCCGTTCCGCCACTGATGCTAAAGACGGCCGCCAATCCCGGCGGCTTGCCCATCGAGGTGTTCGACGGCATTCGCGCTGGCGCGCTTGCCGACCGATCCAAGCTCTACCAGGAACTCGCCAGCGGCCCCTTCTTTGGCTTCAACCGGCCGGGTGCGAAGGTTTCACAGGGTCTGATTGACCGCTTCTGGCTTCAGGGAATGCAGGCCAGTCACAAAGCCGCATTCGATTGCATCAAGGCATTCTCCGAGACGGACTTTACTGAGGATCTCAAGAGGTTCGACCTC
>PMJE01000418.1:0-4736 GCA_003157315.1 Myxococcales bacterium
TCGCCGATGCCATTGATGGTGCATTCCACCTGGCGCGCCCCATGCTTGACCGCGGTAATGGAGTTGGCGGTGGCCATGCCCAGATCGTTGTGGCAGTGGACCGCGATGATCGCCTTGTCCACATTGGGCACGTTGTTCATCAGGTTGTCGATGATAGCCCCGAAGATTTCCGGCGTGGTGTAGCCGACGGTGTCGGGGATGTTGATGGTGCTGGCGCCGTTCTTGATGGCGGTTTCCACCACCCGGCACAGGAATTCCGGCTCGGTGCGGCCCGCATCCTCGGCGGAGAACTGCACATCGTCGCACTTGCTGCGCGCCAGCTTCACGCTTTGGGTGACCAGAGCCAGAATCTCGTCGGGCGTGCGGTGCAGCTTCTTTTCCCGGTGGATGGTCGAGGTGCCGATGAAGGTATGGATGCGGGGACGTTCGGCGGGCTTGACCGCCTTGGCGCAGGTGAGGATGTCCTTTTCAACCGCGCGTGCCAGGCCGCAGATGACCGGGCCTTTGACCTCGCGGGCGATGGTTTCCACCGATTCGAAATCGCCGGGCGAGGAGATGGGGAAGCCGGCTTCGATGACATCCACTTGCAAAGTGGCGAGTTGCCGCGCGATGCGGATCTTCTGCTGAACCGACAGGCTTGCCGGCAAGGCTTGTTCACCGTCGCGCAGGGTGGTGTCGAAGATGACAACTCTATTCTTCATGATTGCACTCCGTTGGGGCCTTTCGATTTCGCGCGGCCGAGCATACGTCCGTCGGCCCGGCCACGCGAGGGTCATTTTGCGCGCAGGATGCGCGCTACGAAAGCGGGCCGCAGATAGAAGCCGCACTTGCCGATCTCGGTGGGCTCGCCGGCAGGGCCAAAGGCCCGGCGCCGGTCAGCGGCATTGCGACCCTTGGGGCGCACCTGCAGGACCTGCCCTTGGTGGCCGGTAATCGCGGCGCCCCGGCCGCGGCGGAAGTAGGCGCGCACGAACAGCTCAAAATCTGCGCGCAGCAGTTCTTGCTCCTCGGGCGATGGCGTCCATAGCCTGACCGCCACGACTTGGCGATCGCCGACCGAGCCCAGGTCGCTGGGAACTTCCAGCCCCACCCAAAGCACCTGGCTCAGCTTCTGGCGCAAGTAACTCGTTTCCCAGGATTCGCCCGCGATGACGATGGGATCGATCTGGCATACCGCGGTCGATTCACGCGGGACCAAGTCGCGGTCCACCGGCACGGTCTTCAGCTCAATGCCCAGCGCCGCGAAGTCCTGCCCGCGACCGGGACCATCGCCGGCGCCCAGCTCGCGCTCGATGATTTGTCCTGACCAGCCCTTGGTCCGCACACGGCCCACGGGCACCGGCAAGCCCAGCCCATCGGCCAGCTCGGCCAGGCTCACGCCCACCAAGGCACGCGCATGCGCCAGCAGGCGTTCGCGCTCTCGAAGCAACGACGAATCTGTCAGCTCAGCGATGGCTACTCCTTGCGAATTCCAACGCCACCAAACTGGCTAGCTTTCTTCACCACAGAGAGCACAGGGAACACAGAGGTCGGAAAGAAGAGAGGGTTCAAACGGAACAGGAATGCACCCCTTCGTCTTCTTTCCGATCCGGCTCTGTGGCCTCTGTGCTTTCTGTGGTGAAACAGGTAACTAGAAGCGGCCGTGCGCGCTCAGGGTCAGGCCGCCGGGCGTCCAACCCAGGCCTACCGAGGTGTCGGACGAGCTGTCACTGCTGTTGGCCCAGAGGCGATAGAGGAGAACGCCCTCGACGATGGCGGCTGCGCCAGCGAGCCCGAACATGACGTACGACGTGTACGCTTCGCTCTTGGCGCTATCCCAAGCGGACTTGGCAGTGTTGTAGTCGCTCGTGGGGGAGTTGGCCTTGTTCATGTCACTACGCGCGGCGACGTTCAGGATGATGGCCGTGGTCAGGGCCGCTACTGCCGTGCCGCCGGCTACCCACTCGAGGATGTGGTGGGAGCCTTGAGCCGCACTGACCGGTTCGCTCACCTGGGGAGGCGGCTCGATAGGGCTAGGTTTCACGGGCCTTTCGGGTTTTTCCTCGGGTGGCGGTGCCACGGGCACCTCGGGCTTCTCTTCGGAGGCAGGAGGTGGCGTGGCTGCTGGCTCTGCCCCGCCGATGTTCTCCTTCACCTCCCTGATCTTGCCTTCCAGCTCCGCGATCTTGGCCTGCACCTCGTCCTTGTCGGGGGCGTCAGCCTTCAAGGTCAGATAGGCTTTGTAAGACTTCAATGCCAGTTCGAGATCGCCTGAACGCTCCGCGACCCGCCCGAGATTGAAAGCGGTGAAGGCATGGGCCACCATTTTCATGGAGCAGGCATAGTTGCGTACGGCTTCGACATCGTTGCCGGCGTTTTCGGCCGCCTCGGCCCGCGCGAACCATTCCTTGGCCAGGGCGCGCCGCTCTTCGGTTCGATCCGGCGAGGTGGCTGGGCACTCGGCTGCGCGGACGGTCGAGGCGCCAAGGACCGTCAGGCCACACACCAAGAGGGAAAGCGAGGAAGCTAGGGAAGGAGAAAGGCGCGATTTTTTCATGGCTTTGACCGAAGCTCAGAAGGGTTTGACCGGCTTTCCGCAGGGGCTGGTGGTTCTCTTGCAAGAGTGCGCTGGGCACTGGCTGGCATTATACCCGAATCTGGTGCGGACCCATATCTAGCGATTTTGGGCCAGTCGGCTGCACGTCGCCAGGGCGCGTTATTGCATGCCGACAGAGCCGGGCCGGTCACTGACCTGGGGAGGACACCCGCTCCGCGGTCCACAAACCGTACAGGTCTGTTTCTCCGGTTCGGCTCTTGAAGGCGCTCGACCAGAGGCCCGGTCCTTGCAGGGCGGACGACGGCGACGGAGCCGCATTGGTATCAGAGCCCAGCGCATCCGCGTATCCGTCGCCATCGCGATCGACAATCGGGGCTGAGCCGGACAGAAAGAAGTCGAGACCCTGCCCGTCCAGTGCGGCGAAGCTGGCGTCCAGCCGCTGGCTGAGAGCTTGCAAGCCCGACAGGCAGGCCGCGCCTAGGCAGCCGCGCGCCTGCCCCACCTCTTCACACAGGAGCGAATCCAGGGCATCACAACTTCGCAGTGTCGTCCCGCCCTCCTGGCGCGTCGCCAAGTTCGCCAGGGCCCCGACAAAGTCACCCACGTCCGCAACGCCCAAGCGAGTTTCCAGGCTGGACGCGGCGAAAGTGAAACGAGCGGCTGACCCCAACTCCAGGGTGAAACCGTGAGGGTTGGAGGCAGTGCTGATCTCGAGCTGACCAGCCTGCGACACGCCGGGCACGAACGCCGCTTCCCACACCGGCGGCGCCAGGCTCGTCATGGGTATCAACGAAAGGGCGTGGGCGTTGGGAAGTTCTATCGCGGTCAGGGCGTGATCGATGTTGAACGCATTGGGGGGGCCGCTCGCGGTCACGATGAGTGTCGAATAGATGGTGAGACTGGTCAGCGCGCTACCGATCTCATCGGGCAGTTTCTTCAAATTCAAGGCGGAGAGAGAGTTGGCTGGGAACAGGGCGTAGACTTCTGCGTCCAGGCTAGTGCTCCCAGAACCAAGGCGCTCGGACGCACAGGTCCGGGCGCCGCCGCTTGCCACTCTGAGGTCAGTCAGCAGCGCGCCCAGCGGCCCCTCGCCTCCCGGGACTGGCTGGCAGTCCAGCGGATCCTCCGCACTGCTGCCACTGAGAGCGTCGATGGTGCAGTCGAGCCAGAGCCTAGCCGGATCGCAGACGTCGTTGGACAGGTCTTTCCATGTGTTCTGCACCGACACGGTTCCTGGCAGTGGCGGTGCCAGGGAAAACTGGGACACGGCGTGGAAGCTGCCCACCGGCGAAGGGTAGATCCATGCGAGCGGTAGCTGGACGAGCATGGGCTGCACCGAGGAGAGACTGGCACCCAGCAGGTCCGAGCATCCTTGCGCCACCACGCTTTGGTTGTTGTCGACCGCCAAACCCAAAACCGCGTTGACACCGCTGGCAACAACGTTGGTGAAAATTGCCGGTGGGTCGTCGAGAGCTAGGGTCTGCACCGTTCGCACAGGAGGGGCGGGATGGGTCGGCGACACGCTCGCGCAGGTTGTGTTGTCGTAGAAGTAGATGTTCGTCGCGGAGGCGGAGTTGTCGGCGCGCGATCGGTCGACAAAGGCGGGCAGGATCTCGACAGTGGCAAGCGGGCTGGTCGTGACGAAGATCGGAACCAGCAAGGGGGCGACGCCTTCGGCCGAGGCGACTACATAGAACTTCAGCGGATCTTGCCCGCTTGCCCCTTGGCCGGCAATGACCTGCAGGGTGACTGCACCATTGCCGTCGGTAAGGGCACTGGCAAACGAAAGTTGCGCTCCCCCGGAGCCGGGCGTGTCCGCATCATCCAGGATCGAGAAGTGCATGACCACGCCGGCCACCGCTTCCCCTTGTCGGCCCAGCAAACGGAACACCAGCAGCCGGCTCCCGAAGGGTGGGATGGCCACCGTGTCAGACGTGGCCTGGATGGAATGCGGCGCTATGGTTGCCGCATCCGGCAAGGGCAAAGCAGCGTGATTTGAGCAGGCCACGGCCAGCGCGACCAGCGGCGCCCAGCGCCCGCGAGCAGGAACGTGTGCGAAAGAACCCATCGGTAGCGACCGAATGGCAAGCGTACCATAGCTTCGCGTCGTTGATCTTGTCGGCCAAGCCGAGTAGACCGGGGCGAGAAGAATGGCTGAGTTCGCGCACCTGCATCTGCACACACAATACAGCCTGCTCGA
>PMJE01000418.1:4761-5030 GCA_003157315.1 Myxococcales bacterium
GCCCCGGACCGGCTGGAGAAGACCGAACGCAAGAGCCATCACTTGGTCCTGCTGGCCAAGGACAACGTGGGTTGGAAGAACCTCGCCTACCTCAACTCGATGGCCTACCTGGAGGGCTTCTATTACAACCCGCGCATCGACAAGAAGATCCTACGCGCGCACCGCGAGGGGCTGATCGGTATGTCCGCGTGCCTGGGCGGCGAAGTGGCGCAGACCATCCTGCGCGCGGGGCCGGGGCCTGCCGAGATCGTGGCGCGCGAGTACGAGGA
>PMJE01000045.1:0-238 GCA_003157315.1 Myxococcales bacterium
CGTGGCGTTGCTGAAGGGCGTGGGTGCGCTCGTCTGCTGCGCGGTGATCGCGACGGTCACGATTTGGCCGGCCACGATGGTCACGTTGGTCGCCAGGCCATGGAAGATTTCCGCTCCCGTGTTGTCGGACGCGCTGGCCGTGAACATGGCATTGCCACCCGCGGGCAAGCCGCCAAGCAGGCCGCCCCACAGGTTGCTTTGCTTGAATAGCGAGAACACCATGGGCTGGGAGAACGCC
>PMJE01000045.1:343-3945 GCA_003157315.1 Myxococcales bacterium
TCGTCATCGTCATGGTTCCTTTCTGGTGTGGATACTCTGAGATCGTCGCGACAATAGAGGTGCGCGGGTGGCGCGCGTGGAACGTTTGTGCAAGAAGATCGAAAGCGTTTCTCAACCAATCCGTGAACGGAGCGTGCGCCGTTCACTGGGTGGGGAGCCTAATCGATTCGAAGCGGTTTCGCCGATGCTCCGCCTATGCTCATCAGAGCTGCCAGCGACCACCGAGGAAATAGGTCTGCTTGGCCCCTGCGAGGTAGGCAGATTGGCTGAAATCGAGCGAGTACAAGATGGCCTCGGGACTGTCGTGAGAACCCGCGTTCACGATTTCGAAAAAAAGCGAGGCCAAGGTTCCGCCAACATGGAGCTCTCGTTCGATGCGCACATCAGCTTGCAGGAAGGCCGGCAGGCGGGCGCTGTTTTGCATCCCAAGGATCGGTTCGTACGTGGCGAGGGACGAATTCAAGTAGGCCCCAACAACCGGTGTGTAGGGCGCTCCGCTCGCATAACGAAACCGAGCGCTCGTCACCCAGCCCCAGAATCGGTACGCGAAGACGCCGGTCAGCACATGCGTCCGATCCTGCGGGGCCGGCCGCCAGCTATCGCCTCCCGTCTGAAATCGCATCTCGCTGCGGCTGAGGGTGTAGGCGAGCCAGGCATCGAGCTTCGCCGCGACTTGCGCACGCAGCATGAGCTGGCCGCCGTAGGCCCGGGCGCGCCCATCTTGCCGAAGCGCTTGGCCGATAGATGGCAGCACATTTCGCGCCGGCAAATCCCACGATTGGCGGAAAAAACCCGTGGCTTCGGCGGTTGTGCACGAACCGAGGCGCCAGTGCGGGCCGAGGCTGGCGTGACCCGCATGAGAGGGCCCGATGCTCGGGTTGCCGAAAACTTGGCTCAGATCTGCGGCGTTCGGTGGTTGCGAGTAGAGGCCGGCAGCGGCTTTTACACCGAACCGTGGAAGTGGGTCGTACGCCACGGAACCGCGCGGGCCGATGGCGAAGGCCACATGGCTGACGTCACCGACGGTGGTGACCTGTGGGTCGCGTTCGACGAGCAACGGGAAGACGTCCGCCCGCAGTGCGGGCACAAGCGTGACGTGACCGATTTGCCAGCGCACAGACAAGCCAGCCGCAACATCGCCAACCGTCGCAACCCAGTTGGAACTTGCCAGGGCATTGTCCGAGAACGGCTGTCCGAAGTAGCGGGTGTCCTCGTCGCGCGGTGGAAAATTCAAGTCGCCTTGTTGCGAGGCCCGGGTGTGCGTGACCAGGGCGTCGAAGGACAACGTGAGCAGAGCCCTTTCGGCCAGCCAGACATCCCGCAATGCTCGCCCGCCATATTGGAAGGAGTGTTGGTGCTGGTGTTCAGGGACGACAGGCCAAGGCGCGATCTCGACGCTGTCGTCGGTCCAGCCGACGAAAGGCATGAGCACAGTTCGGCTTCTGCGCCCGTCGGCGTACTGAATGGCAATGCGGGACCACGTCCGATTCCGTTGCAAGAGCCAATCGTTGCCCGCCAGCGGGTCTGTCGGGCCCACGCCTGTCAGCTCGTCCGACGGACGCACCTGTTCTGCCGCGCCTAGCACGAGCAAGGTCAGGCGACGCTGCCGGGCGACGTCCAGCTCGACCTTGGCTTGGAAATCGCGGTAGCGCGGCACCTGGTAGAAAGTCGTAGTCGCTTCGTCGAGGCGTGCGTGATACCGATCGAGGTAGCTCCAGGTCCCGGCCACGCCAAAGCGGAATCGCGTGCTCGGCGCAGCCGCGAGCATCAGTGAGGAGTCGAGCAGGTTGACTTCAGCGGCACCATGCACGCCCTGCGCTGGCAGTTCCCGGGTACCGACGAGCACCAGTCCTCCCAGCGCGCGGCCAGAGTCCGCTCCGTAGGCGCCCGGGACCAAATCGAGCGGCCCGGTCAAATTGGTGCCCACGGCCGAGCGCAAGCCACCCAAGTGCAGGAGCGCCGGAACCTCCACGCCGTCCACGAAGACGCGGGTTTCGCTGGGCCGCGCACCCCAAACCGAGATGCCATCACGCGCGGGTTCGGCGTGCGCGACGCCGGGGAGGTTGCCAACGACCTTGCTTGGGTCGCCCCACGTGCCTGCCATGTGGCGGGCCATCTCCGGGTCGATCGAATTCTCGCGTTGGAAGGTAGTCGGCGTCTCCGGCTCGACTGCCGAGTCAGGCGACCGCGGTGCGGCGTCTTCGGCCCGTGCACGTCCTACCTTGGTTGCCGAGGCAAGAACGAGAAGGCCAAGCCAACCGACGAACCGAAATGTGAGGCCAGGTTCGCGCATGACTGCGGCGCGCAGCATATAACGGTCGGGCCCGTTGCAAAGAGAATCCGGTCGACAGCGAGGACGCCCGAGCAACTGACTGGACTCACGAGATGTTTTGGCACCTGGCGCCATCTTGCACGAGGAAATGCCGGTGGTGCGGCCCGAGGTCATTTCGGGGCTGCAGCTGTGGCTGAATCTGGGAGGGTTCTCCGAAGCAGAAGAACCATGTTCAAATCGCTTATGCTCTGCTCATGCTCCCCGAAGGTCCTCGCGCGCCGCTGGGCACTAGTTCACGGTGAGGGTCACATTGTTGTCGGGCGGCGGCGGATCGTTCCAAAGAGACAGCAGCGCCATGCCAAGCATCCGGGTTGCGGGATCCGAGCTGGCCGCCATGCCGTAGAGCGTGCCGGCGAGGGTGGCATCGGTCAGGGTCTCGTCACCCGCGTAATGGGCCATCATCGAAACCGCCGCAAGGGGAGCGATCGACGAGGCCGTGGTTGCATCCAAGTTGTACGGGGCATGGGTGAACTGGTAGGTCGAGACGCCGATGAGGCCATTCAGGAGAAAACTGTTCTCGAAGCTCACGAAGTCCGTGGGGTGCGAGGGGATGCTGAGCACGTGGGACGTCGTGATCTGGTAGCTCCGAGCGGGCATGTCCAAATTCACGAAGCGGTAGGGAGCGGGCGCGGAAACCAGCGAACCGGTTTCGCAGTCATAGAGCTTCGAGGTGCCAAAGTCCTTTAGGACGATGTCGTTGGCGTGGAAATGGCCCGTGAAGATCAAGTTCATGCCCGCATCGGACAGGCGCTTGCCCACCGTCTTGTAATCCGTCAACAAGAAGTCCGGGAACTGTTGCGACTGGCCCACGTAGTGCTCGACGATTCCATGGTGCATCATACCGATGACGACCTTGCCCTGGAGCTTGGCGGTCTGAAGCAANNCGGCGTATTCGCACGAATCGATGGCGAAGAGCCAGAGCCCCGAAACGGGTTCAACGACATAACTCAAGGAGTTGGGATCCTGGTAGAGGGCGGCGTTGTAACCAAAGTCGGCGTAGATCTGTTTGAACTCCGCCGGACTCACATGATCCGCTGGCGTCGGCGGCGAGGTCAGGAAGCTGACCGCACTGGGGTTGTTGATGTCATGGTTGCCGGGGATAACGAAAGTCCTGATCCCCTGGGCGCGCAGTGTGGCCAATTTGGAAGCCATGAGCTGGTGGTTCACCTTTTCGCCGTCCTTGGTCAGATCGCCAGAGATGAGAAAGAACTAAGGCTTCTTGGCCGTCAGGTATGCGAGGGTCGCATCCAGGGTCTCCTGGCTATGGGCG